>NZ_AZFH01000156.1:0-445 GCF_001435735.1 Ligilactobacillus equi DSM 15833 = JCM 10991 | reverse complement strand
CGATGCCATAATAAGGACATAGGATTAAGTGAGATGTAAACATCCCGAGTTAATCCGTAGTTAGATAGAAAAGCGCAAAGAAAGACGAGGTAAGAAAGATGTTTAGTTTAAAAGTAATGATAGGAATCAATGTATTGGCAGTAGTATTTGGTGCCTTGTCCGCAAGAACATTGAAAGAGTCGAATGTAGGATTAATCCTGATGACGATGTTAGATATGTTTCTATTTGGGATGAGTGTTCCAAGTATGATGACGGGAACAGCAGGAGATGTGCTGTACATCGTAAGTCCCGTATTTACGGGTTTGGCGTCAATGTTGATAAGTTTAGTGATGTACGCAATGGGTATCAACGACTACAAGGTAAAGCGTAATATCAAGAGCCACAAAGCAAGACGACCAAAGATGGAGAAAACGATTGTGAGTACAAAGCAAACTCCAGAAAAGAG
>NZ_AZFH01000155.1:0-46352 GCF_001435735.1 Ligilactobacillus equi DSM 15833 = JCM 10991 | reverse complement strand
TTGAAAGACCGTGCTTGGACTTGTCCTAAATGTAAAGTTTTCCATATTCGTGACCACAATGCTGCCAAAAACATTTTGGATAAGGGCCACACTGAGTTAGCTAAAACATTAACTGAAAATAGTCCCATCTATAAATAGATGAGATAGGGCGTTGACAGCTCACGTCCTAAGCCTAGTTAATTGGTAGGTAAGACCTTATTATTTCCGAGAATGGTTTGGTTTCTTACTAAAGCATTTAAGAAATGGTAGGGCATACTTTACCTAGGTAAGTTGTAGCTAGTACTTCACGAAGTGATGAACTTCCGAAGGAAGTCTACAAGCCACCGAATTTATTCGGTGCGTAGTTTGACAAAAGAGAATTGAATTAGGCATTGCCAAACCTCGTCATAAGTGGACTGAAGAAGAAAATGAGTTAATTAGAATTACGCCTGTTAGTCAAACTAAAGAATTGGCGAAAAGACTTGGCGTAACTCCTAATGCTTTAAGTAAACGGAGAAAAAAACTAGGATTAGCTAAAATTGGACAATGGCAGAAATTGATTTCATCAAGAAAAATGCCAAGAAGATGAGTAATCAGGAATTACTTTATTACTTGCCTAATCAAACCGTAAAAACTAAGCATACTCTAAGCTCCTTGCGCACATTAAAGCATAAGCTAGGAATAACTGGTGGTAAGAAAACAAACAAAGGCAGAGCTTACAACGATTTCGAGCTAAGAATCATTAAATCACCTAAGTATACTAACAAACAAGCATCCCTCCATATTGGCAGGACACCAAATGCAATCGGGAAAAAGCGTGCGAAACTTAGAGAAGAAGGGATTATTAAGTGGTGAGGAGAAAAAATGAAAAAATATCATGGCGATAATCGACCACCTAGGTCTTAAAAAATAAGTTATTTAGATACAATTTTAGAAAAATGGTAAGTAAAGAGAAAGGAAGATGATTAGATGTACATTTTCGCAAGTGATCCACATGCTACGGGCCAGCCTTGGATTGATTTAGTAGAGAAAGCTAGAACCAAATACCCGTTAGCTAAGGTGGTCTTTGGTGGTGATTACATTGATGGTCGTGCTTTTGCTAAGGAAACATTAGATTATGTATTTTCTGTACCTGATGCAGTTGTCTTGCGAGGCAACCATGAACAAATGTTAATTGACTCTGTAAAAAGAGGTGAAAAGGGGCTTTGGTTAGCTAATGGCGGTGAAACGACTTTAATTTCATTGTTTGGTGAAGATATGTCTTTCAAACTTACTGCGAATAAGTTTAGGGATTCTTATGAAGCATCAAAATCAGGACTTCCATCCCCTACATTTGGTGATATCATGTATGAATTTTGGACAAAGTCAGAGGAAAAACTTACCTCTAGTGGCTATATAGAAAAACTAAGCACCTTACCGTTAAAATATGAAACTAACAACATCATCTTTATTCACGCAGGAGTTCGGTTAGACGGTCAAGAAACAGATCAAGAGTTTGCTTTGTGGTCTCGGGAAGATTACTGGTATATTGACCGCCAAGAACATGATTATGTTTTTGCTCACAATACTACTGGTAAAACAATTGTTACAGGTCATACGCCAACTTGTATGTTATCAGGCGTCTATGAGCAGCCATTCCCAAAGGCAAATCCAGAAGGGGTTATTCTAGGTGACACTAATACTTACCAATGTCCTGTAAAAATCGTTAAGTATGATGGTGAACCTGCTCGAATTTTTACTGACGGCGGATGCCACGCTCGATTAGACGGGCATCATGGTAATGTAGTCGTCTTAGATGACAATGGGGCATTAATTGATATTTTCTCGTGAAAGTTAATGATTTTTGGATAGATTGTTCGTCAGAATGTTGGCAAATCGATGTTATTTTAGTGTATTCCCTACGTATGTAGGGGTGATCCCGGAAAGAGATGGCGGAGGAGGAAAAATTATGAGTATTCCCTACGTATGTAGGGGTGTTCCTCGACTGGCGCTGTCAGCTGGTCAAGACGTCAGTATTCCCTACGTATGTAGGGGTGGTTCTAAAAAGTTTGTCAATAAACAAAAAGCATTTCAGTATTTCCTATGTATGTAGGGGTGGCTCTGGTTGCCAAGGAGGAAAGTGATGCAAACCGATGTATTCCCTACGTATGTAGGGGTGATCCTTGGTCCACGTACGTTTGTTGTCTGTAACCTCTTGTATTCCCTACGTATGTAGGGGTGATCCTTGTTGTGCCTGCCAGCTAGAAACTGCGTTCAGGTATTCCCTACGTATGTAGGGGTGGATCTATTGACTTCGTTATAATTCTATTTTTCCTATAGTATTCCCTACGTATGTAGGGGTGATCCCATGCTACAAGCTTTATGAGTAACCAACAAGGCGGTATTCCCTACGTATGTAGGGGTGTTCCTTGATAAGACAACAAAAGTGACTGGCAAAGGACGTATTCCCTACGTATGTAGGGGTGGACCTGTCTTCTGCGAGATGAACATGGTCTTTGTGTGGTATTCCTTATGTATGTAGGGGTGGATCTAGACCTAAACGATTAATCGCTTGGGTATTGCGTATTCCCTATGTGCATAGGGGTGGTTCTGGTGAAGAACAGCATAAAGCAATTAAAAAGGTGTTCCCTATATGTGTAGGTGTGGGCCTGTCAGCTCAAAACTCTAGCAATCATAAAAAAAGTATTCCCTATACGTATAGGGGCGCCCTATTGGGTCAAAAACACGACTGCTTATGTCGAGTAATTGCTATGATGTAGCGCATCAATCAGAAAGGATTTTTTTAAAATGGTAAATACTGAATATTACACACGAAATAATCAAACAACAATGACGGATAAAGACTGGAAAAAATTAATAAATTTAGTAACTGGGATGGAACAAGATTTATCAAGAGTAGGTGTGTCTGTACCTAGTTCTTCTAAGGTTCATAATATCAAGAAATCTAATAAGACACGTGATTTTCTCTTAAAAAAGCAATTAATTAGTATTGATTGGAATGGCGGCTATGTTATCTCACATAAGGCAACACCAGCACAAAAAACATTAATTCTTAGGGCAATTAATAATATGTTTGCCCTGCAATAATCTACAATACCTATTGACTATGCTTATACGCTTAGTTTGCAACAAATACTAACGAGAAGGAGGAGGCTTTAGATGACAGATAAAGTTATGGGAAAAATTGCTAAGATTACTTTTTCAAAGGGCGATTTCCGTATTTATAAGCTTAGATATCGTTCTCAAATCTATGATTCTTTAAATGATAAGTGGAAACAAGAAGACTGGATTAGCGTAATGGGAGATTTTCCTGAATTAGATGAATATGTTAATACTTCTAAAGAACTGATTTTCGATGGTTATCTTGAATACTCTGAACAATATAACAATTATACCCTTAAAAAAGCCACATATTCGTCTGTGGACGGTGATACACCTGCTGATGTAAGTAAGCTAATGAAACAAACTCAAGTGGCTCAAATGGCTCAAAAAGCGCCAAATAATGGGAATGATAACCCCAAAAGAAAGTATGACAAATATACGCTTGATAGATTAGTAAACTTTTTTTCCAGTGATACTTTTGAAGGTATCGGTGAAAAGGCGGCTAAAACATTAGTGTCTGAACTTGGTGGAGATGCTTTACAGAAAATCACTAAGGATTTAACGGTGATTGATAAGACGAGCCTAAACAAGAAACAAAAGGCTAGTTTGAAGGATGCCTTTGAAGAAGATGTTTTACCTAACAGTGCGCTTGCAACGCTCTCGAGTTGGGGGATGACCTCTAACATGATTACTAAAATTAAAGAGTTTTATCGGTACGATAAATTGAAAAGTAGCAAAAAGAAAGTTGCGAGTTTTACTTATAAGAATGTCTACAAGTTTACAGAAGTTCCGGGAATCTCTTTTCTTAAAATAGATAAAGTAGCTCAAGCTGCGGGATATGCTTTTGATGATCGTCGGCGTATCGCTGAATGCCTAGTTTATTCTGTTACTCAAAGTCTTCAACGTACTGGTGATACCTATGTCCAAACACGTGATTTGCTAGAAAGTGTACCGAAGGACTTACGTTCTAATTGGCAATCTGAAATACCAGAACGCTATTTAGCACATAATACTAATAACGTGGCAACAAAAGACGGGGAAGATAGCTTAGATGCTAAAATTAAGGAAGTTATGCAGTATCTAAAACGTGAGAAGAAACTTGCCTTTATCAATGACAATTCATCGAACGATAAAATTACCACTTACCAAATGTTCAAAAACGAGAACTACATTGTTAAGGCAATTTTTGCCCTGTTAGAACAAGAAGATGACTCACTAACAGAATCTGTTGATGATTTCTTAGAAGAACTTAAGTTTGCGATATATGCTGAACAAAATGACATTGATATAGACTCGCTAACTCAAGAGGAATCAGTAAATCAAAATGAAATAGATAAAGATGCAAAAGATGATACAGAGGCAGATAAAGTTGATGAAGAAACAAAGTCTGTCACTAGAATGGATGTTTACGCAAGGGCTAACGAAGCTATTTCAGATGAACAAGCCTTTAATAAGTTAATTGATATTGTCGAAGATGACTTAAATTTACAATATGCTGAAGAACAAAGACAAGCAATTGTAGGGGCTTTGACACATAGATTCTTTATTATTACTGGTGGTCCGGGGACTGGGAAAACATCTGTCCTAAATGGAATTATGAAAGCTTATTCGTACATCTTCCCTGAAGTCGATGATTCAAATGACTATGTAGATGAAATCAATGATATGCGAAAACAATGGGACGATTACTTGAAGAGTTTAGAAGATGATGATCCAGACCCAGACAATGTAGAAGGCATTGTACCGCCTCCTGTAACTCTGGTTGCTCCAACAGGTAGAGCAGCACAAAGGATGAAAGAATCCACACAGTTAGAAGCCGCTACAATCCACAGAAGATTGAAGTTAAGAGTAGGCTCAAAGTCGCCAGATATTTCTTTTTCAGGTCGCCTAGTAGTTATTGATGAAACTTCAATGGTTGATACATCATTAATGAGTGTAGTCTTATCTGCATTAAAAGATGATATGCGTATCTTATTAATTGGGGATAGCGATCAATTACCTTCTGTGGGCCCAGGGCAAGTGCTATCGGATATATTACGTTCAGACATTGTTCCTTATGTACGCTTAACTAAGATTTTCCGACAAGGTGAAGGCTCTCGGATTGTTAACTTAGCCAAGAGTGTCAATTCTGGTTCATTGCCAAGTGATTTTAGTCAAGTGTCTGAAACAATGAGATACATCCCCGTAGATGATAGTAGTTCGATATATGATAGCAGTGTTAATCCTGTAGTCGAAAGTGATAGCTTTAATACAGACGATAGCAATCTCTTCAATGATAATGTCGATGATGAAATGGTCGCTAATGTTATGATTAATTATGAAGAAGTGCCTGCAGATCAAACAATGTTCTCTAATGCTAATGATTATTTTGGCCCAGACGAGAGAAGCGGCTATGATTTAATTCCTAATGATTTTCTGCCTATAATGCCTAATAACGCTGTGGAACAAATGCAGCCAATGAATGTGAATGTTGAGCCAGTTAATGCCGATGAATTTGCTATGAATTCTATTGTACAAGTTGTTAATGAGATGCGTGCACAAGGCTATACCGAAGACGACATTCAGATCTTATCACCAATGCACAAGTATAAAAACGGTACTGATAATCTTAATGAAGTTATGCGGAAAATCTTTAACCCTAAATCTAGTGATGATAAAGTAGTTGAATTTGCGAAAGATAAGACTTTCCATGTTGGTGATAAAGTCATGAATAGAGTTAATTATCCTGATTTAGGTATCTACAACGGTGATATAGGAAAAATTACATCAATTTTACCAGATGAGACAGTTCTTGTTGAATTCAAATACGGTAATGGTGAAATAATTGAAAAAGATTATCCATATTCTGATTTAGCCGCATTAACGCTTGCTTATGCAACAACGATTCATAAATCACAGGGTTCAGAATATCCAATTGTTATCATCCCGATGATTCATCAATTCCAATTTATGTTTGCTCGTAATTTGCTATATACTGCTATTACAAGAGCTAAGCAAAAAATCATATTAGTTGGCCAATATTCTGCTTTTCAGCAATGTTCTAAAAGACTAGGGACAAATCGTAAAACGATGCTTGTTGATAAGATTAGAGCTATGGCAAAAGGTCCAGATTATTTCAACGAGGGCTTTGGGTTAGATTTATGGTCGGCTTATGGCTATCAAGAGTGAAAGAGAAGTTAGGATACCACTACTGGAGGGAAAATAAAAAATGCAAAATACCAAAGATTTTATTAATAATGTTGTTACAACCGATATTAAGCCTAACCAAAAACATTGGATAGTAGATAAACAACGCTTTAATTTCGTGGTTGACAACATGTCAGAAGAAGAGTGGCAAGCAGAACACTTAACAGTGTATACTCTTCAAAAAGTAAAGAAAGAAATTGATTTACATGGCTATGATTTGAAACTTAGTGTAGAAGAAATGGCAAATTCGCTTGTGGTAGATATTTGTTTTAGACCAAAAGAAGAGGAATTAACTTTGCCACAATTAGTTGGTAAGCTTAAGGTTTGGGCGGAAGAACGTGGCTTATTGACAGCTAATCCTGAAGTTCAATTTACCAAGATTTATGAAGAACTTGGTGAAACAGCTACCGCTATGAATAAGAATTGGCACGATGAATTAATTGATTCAATTGGTGATCTACAAGTTACAATTATTATCTTTGCACACCAAATGAATATTGATTTACTACGTGAAATTGATAATGCTAAATTGGTAAAAGACAAGCCTTCCAATAGTAAGCACGAAGCATTTACTAAAATTGGCATTGAATTAGGAAAAGTAGCTGAATATGCATTTGACGGACTATATAAGCCAGTCGAATATCATTTAGCCAAAGCCTTTTTAAAAGTTCAACATTTCTCGTTGCGGTGCAACTTGGACGCTACTGACTGCTTAAATAAAGCTTATAATACGATTGCTAATCGTGGTGGCAAGACAATCAATGGTACATTCGTCAAAGAAGAAGACTTGAGATAGTAGGTTAGGTGGTAATTTTGGAAGAATCTGGTAAGAAAAATTTACAAAGTAGAGCGCTAATTATTTGGTTTACAGCATTAGAACTTGCTATCGGTGCACTTGCTGTATATCTTTTGCACAGAGATGTTTTCTCAGCCGATGGATGGTTAAGTATAATTGGCGGTTTATTCTATTTAGCTTTTTCGCTCGGTTGTTATCATGGCAAACTTGAAGAAAAACACGAAAATATTAAGATATCTCTCGAAATAATCCTTTTTTGCGTTGTCGTTTTGGGAATTGTGTTGATAATGGCATTATTCCATATGGGCATATTGCATTCTCAATTCTTAACAGGTGACACAGTAGTTGGCGTCCCATGGTAGAAAAGTAGAAAAACAATCAGTGCAATTAGTGATTGCAGTACAAGCATATAGGAGAAATTTAATGGATTTAATAAGGATGAATTTTATTCTGAGAAAGAAAGTAACAAAATTGAGATGTTAGCTTCTTTGGCTAGTGGCTTTGAAAAAGGTGAGGTGTTTAGTAGTGCAGAAACACTACTAAACGCATTACAACTGGTATTTATCAATGCAGAGGTAGAACCAAGAGATGTAATGGACGTCCTGATTAGATTTTTCAAAGTCTACCAAAATAGTTATCAGAATTATTCTTTGAATTCTGATGGTGAATCAGAAGAATATTAGTAGAGAAAATAACAGAGAAAGTTGGTGGTAGTGATGAACAAAAATACCTTGTATTCATTTTTTTCAGTATTAATTTGGTTGAGTGTTTTAGCAATATGTGGGCTCTTAATCCTAGTACCAAAGTTATTGCTGCTATTGATTCCTGAAAGTATTTTCTATGCTTTTGCCATCCATGGCGCAATTAGTGAAGAAGAACTCCTTGGGGACAATTATGTGCATGAGAAAGCTAATTATCGCTAAAGTATGCGCAGTAGAGTAATGCTATGGATCAAAAACAAGTTGAGGTGATTTGCGTGGTTGAGTGGAAAAAAATCAAACTAAAAGAAATATCTAAGGATGGACGTTATATTTGGGATGGTGAGGTACCACAGGATAAGGAAGAAGTTCTTGTTACTAATGGCGATATTGTTGACACCGATGTCTGGATTGACGATAACGACTATTCAGGACTAGAATATTACAGTGATTGGAATCAAGCCAATTGGGATCAGTTACCTCTATCACCAAAATCAGATACTAGTTCAGATGCTAGTGGGTGGATTAACTTCCAAACACGTCCAACGACGCAAGAAGAAAAAGGCTCTGGTTTAGATTATCCATCTATATACGTTTGCAATCTTCCTGATGTTGGGGATGATATTTTGATAAGCGACGGTTACGTAGTCAAAAAAGACCTTTGGGCAGATTTTGAAGATGGAACTGTTGGCTTATACTATGCAAATGTAGATTATCAAGAATTATGGTGGATGCCAATGCCAAAAGCGCCAAAGAAAGAAGGATGAAACATGCAATGGATTAAGGTCGAAGCTCAACCTAAAGAACAGGTAAGCTCACATAATACAGTATTTGATTATCTCAGTGAGATGCCCGAAGATGACCAAGAAATTTTGATGTCTGATGGTCACGAAATTTGGATAGAATGTTATAGTTTTTATGATGATGAAACGTCATTTGACGATTATCTTAGCGAAGGCAAAAAAATTTGGTGGATGCCTTTGCCAGAATTACCGATAAAATGGGTGTAGAACTAAAAGTGGTGAGGATGTACGATTAATGAAGTATGGATATGTAATAAGTGGTGATGCAACGCTAGTAGAACAACAGAAAAGTGTAATGAGAAGTTATGGCATCAATGGGGATGCTTTAATTTTTGGAGCAGTGGGCCAAGTTTTAGATAAGCTTGAACCTAATGATGTCATTTATTTCTCGTCTCTCACAGATATTTCTAGCAAGATTCGTGAGATTAATGAGATTGTAGAGCAACTGTGGGAAAAAGAAATTGACATTCAGATAATTTCTCCAGAGATTAGGCTATCAAGGATTTCTGAAGCCGGTAGTCTCCTGAAAGAATTAATGATAATTTCTCGTTCAGAAACAAGAGAGCGACTTACGGCTGCTCGCCAGAACAAGAAATTAACTGATCCCAACTTCCATACAGGTCCATCCCCAAAAAGAGACGTGGGCCAAGTTGTTCAGTATCGCAAAAGTCATACCACTATCGATACTGCTCGGCATTTTGAAATATCCATTTCAACTGTCAAGCGGTACTTACGTAATGCAAAAAACAACTAATAAACATTTATTGAATTGAGCGTAACTTTCTCTTTTTTTAATAAGGGTTACGCTTATTTTTTTGCTCTGAAAATGCATTAAATTGGGATTCTAAGCTATTTATTTCGTATATTAAACGATAATTAATTTAATATTTTAGTGATTGTTATTGATAAAATACTTTGTTTTTTAAACGAATGTGTTATACTAGAAATGGATAAGCATTACTAACTTTCTAGAAAGAAAACGAATGCTATTGTTTAGTAAAATCGCAAAAGAGAAAGTAGAGGACATTTTTATGAACGAATTAGAATCTATTGGATCAGAACGTGTCCAAGTGATTAATCACAAGATGGATAAATTGATTGAAAAAGACCTTAGAAAAACTATTTTAGAAGTTTATTTGGCTTTCGAAATTTCGGAAGTCTACAGCGAATCAGCTTACCAGCTAATTATTTATGGTAAGCGTAATGCTAATAACGAGAACACGTATAGATTTTTAATTGACAACTTAAATATTATGGATCTGTACACTTACGATTATTCAGAAAGAGATTTAGACGCCTTAAAAGACGATTTAGCCCAAACAGGTAAACGTAATGGTGTCTTACTTGATGTACGACGTATCGCTCAATTGTTAGACTTGAGTCAATCGAATATTAGTCGTGCTGTTAAAATGCTAACTAAGACAACTTGTAGCATGTGCGAAGTTGCAGATTTAAACTTAGTGTCAAAAGACGGACTTATTAATACTGTTACAAATACACCATATTTCTACCGTAAGATTACTAATAAGGTGATGCGAGCTTTAGCACATAATGGTAGAACTATTCTTACTCAAGAAGAATTAGCGGAAAGAACTGGTTTGGATTTAGAAAAAATCAAGCATCCCGAGTTATTTTGTCGTAATAAAGATGAATACTTTGATGCGTTGGCTAAAATTCAACAGGCAGTTGTTCCATACGATTTAGACTGGTTTGGAAAAAGAGGAACTCAAAGAAAGGGGTAGTTGACGGATGACCGATTCGCTCTATTCAACTGAAAAAGAAACTGAAATGTTTAAAAAACAAGTTAAAGAATTGAAAGAAATGAGTCCATTAGTTAATAATGCCTTTATTGCTAAAAAAATTGGTGTATCATTAGGCACTATAACTCGTATTATGAATGACGTGCTATTAATTGCTCCAAAATATAGAGAACGGTGGGAATTTGCTTATCCCATTGTTTACCGTGAGGTTTCTGAAGTAAAAGACTTATCTTTGGAAAAAGTCAAAGCTGTATTATTAGAAAAGTTTGAAGAAGATAAAGATGGTTTTTCTAGAACAGTTGGAAGGCAAAAGCGTAGTATTAAGCAATATATCAAAAAATTTGCAACACATAAAGCTTTGCTTGTGTGGTATTATCGTGTCTTCAATCTACCCGATACAGATACTTATACTTTATATCAACGCGAAAAAGAAAACCAAGGAAAAAATGTACTAAAAGATCTTTCTGAAATTGGTTTTAACAAACGTACAATTAAGTTGTGTGCAGGCAAGGTTCCAACAAAGCAGGAACAAAACGCTGTTGATCTGTATGAGTGTTATCAACTTGCTCAAAAGTGCTTGAATAAGTTTGGTTCATTAAAGGAAGTGTGTCAAAACGTTAAAATTACACCTGCTAAAGTAAGTCACGTTAAAGATAAGTATGATTACGACAATGACGAGATGTTATTAGCGTTACTCTTGTTCGACAAATGGCGTTATGCTTATAAAGCAAAAGCATCAAACTTAGCAAGCTAAATATTGCTAACACATCAGGAAACGAGGTGCACTTAGATGAGTTATTCTACTAAAACCACTTATGTACAAGGCAATTTTTCAGTTGTCCCTAAACAAGAAAAAGAGATGGCACTTTTTAACTTATATTATAAAGATACATTAATTGGTATCTTTGACAACGATGGTTATGTTCAAAAACTCAATACGACAGACTTTGATTTTTCAGCTGAGCAGACAGGAAAAATCTTAGAATTTGCAACAGAAGCCATTGACGACTATAATTCCAATTCGGAGCTAACGTATGACGGTTTTAAACGTTTAGCGGAAGAGTTAGGCTTTGAGTGTTATGGTGATGAGCGTATCTGTAGTTTAGCTAATGTTAATGGAAAAATATGCATTATTAGCAAAATTACACCTTATGCATTTAGTACTATGCGCTTAGGATTTGAGTTGCTAACAAATGAGCAAAAAGAAAAAGTTATGGATTTAGCCCGAAAACTGGCACAAACTCCTTTAGAAAGAAGGTATGTTTTTGGAAAAGCTCAAGAAAATTAAAGAGTTACTAAATGAAAAGCAGTTAATCGGATTGTTTTTGACTGGTTCAACGCTTTACAACGCAAAGTTAGATGATAACCAAGAAACTGACTACATTGCAGTAGTTGCAGATGTACCGCAAGACTTCTTAACTGGGAAATTCGTTTCTGAACAGTTGATTGAAGGGGATGTAGACATTAAGATTTACTCTTTCAGGCAATTCGTACAATTAGTTCTCAAAGGTAATCCTAATATTTTAGAGTTGTTTGTTGATAAATCGTGCTTGTTGTATGCAACAGATCAGTTCAAAGGCTTTTATGATGAACTAATTGAGTTCGTCTTTGAAATGGCAAGAGGAAAGTTGTTAAAAGCTCTTTTAGGTATGACTTTTAGCAATTTAAAACGAATTAAAAATAGCCAAGATAAAACTGGTAAAGCTGTATTTAGTGTGTTGAAAAATATTCAGTACATTAATCAAATTACAACTAACGGGAAAATCATTAGCGTTGATTTCTCAAATATCAAAAATGTTAAGCAAAAAGAAAAATGGACTGTTAAAGAAATTGATGACTTAGAAAAGCAGATTGAACAAGCTAAGCAGTCATGTAATTCAGCTATGGAAAAATTAGAATATAACTCTGATTTGGTAGATAAGTTCAATATCATGAGCTTTAAGTTTCTGCAAACAGAAGTAGTACCTACTTTTTATGTGCAAATGAGAAGGCAATGTTGCAGCATTTTTATCTAAAGAAGACGCTTTAAAGTCTAGCGAAGAAACTAAGAAATTACTTAAAAGTAAGGACGATATTTCTGAATATCAAGTCAACGTTTACGAGTTTGATTCGTGATGTTCTGATGTATTGGTGAGATGATGATTATCGGGATGCTTCCGGTGTTACCTACTATGTGCAGGCGTGACTTGTCTGTGTAGGTGTTGCTCTAGTGAAAACAACAGTGATACTTTTTCCTTTCTGTTTCCCTATGTATGTAGGGGGGTCTTTGCAAAGTATTTAATACTTTTGGAGATGATGTGAAAGAAAAGATTAAAGACTTGCCAAAATTAACAATCGTTAAAATCAGATCATACAATTACTGCTCAAAAGTTGCAAAAAATGGAACTTTAGCACAACTAACCAAATTGCAAAATGCTGCTAAATATTAGGCAGATTTTGCACTACAATAAATACCCCCTTAACCTAATAATGGTGTACACATTACAGGTAAGGGGGTATTTTTTCGCAATTTTACGGCTTAGTTTTATTATACACGTTTCTCATATTTTAGTCAAAGACAGATGGCAGAGTATTCCTCGTTTATTTTTCACCTAAAACAATAAGTATATCGCTTATATCACTTGCTTTTTTATCAATAAATTCGACAGAAACAATCGTATAAAAAACGACAACTTTCCTTGGATTTTTCTGCTAATTTTTCTTGAAAAATATACAAAAAGGAGTTATCATAATTACATAATTAATAAACGACGTAAACATCGTAAAAAATACGAAAATGAGGTGATGCATAGTGGACAAAACCTTTCAAAAGAAGTCTTTTAATCTAGTTACTGATAACTGGATAAATGTGTTAAATGGGGATTTCGAAATCGAAACAATTAGCTTAAAAGATTTTTTTACACACGCTAAGGATTATATTTCACTAGCAGGAGAATCAGAAGCACAAAATCTTTCAGTTTTACGTTTTCTGTTAGCTATCATGCACAAGACTTATTCTATCGAAAATGAAGTAAGCCCTACTGATAACAAAGAACAAATTGAAAAAGCGGCTCTTAATAAATGGAAACAAATTTACAAGAACTATCGTGCTGATGAAGTGGTAGCTTATTTAGAAGAAAACCAAGCTAGTTTTGACTTGTTTGGAGATAAGCCTTTCTACCAAGTAACTAGAACTCAATACAATGAGTTAGTTCCAGATAACAAGCAAATCAATGCTAAGAAATTAAAAGATCTTAATAACAGAGCAAATGATAGTGTGGCTGTAACTGGGACAATTACGGTTAAGCAATTTAAACGTACTATTTCTGAAAGTAGTAATACTCCTAATTTATTTGCTTTAGAAAGTGAACGCTACAAGAATAAAATTACATTTGATGAATTAGCTCGCTGGTTAATTAGTTTCCAAGGTTATACAGCCACGTCTGACAAAACAGCCATTAAGAACAAAGAAAAATTTAGTAAGTCTCCGGGTTGGCTGTTTAAAATTAATCCTGTTTTTGCAGTAGGGGATGATATGTTTGACACACTCATGCTTAATTTAAAACTTGATAGCCCTAATAAGCAAAAACCCGTTTGGGAATATGATAACCCACTAGCTTATATTGATAAGCTTAGAACGCTAGATAAGCCTAATAATATCACTGAATTATATACAAATTTATCTCGTGCGGTATGTATTGAATGGGATGATTTTGGACGTCCTGCAATCTTCTCAGCAGGGTTACCACAATTTGATTCAGCTGATTATTACAACGTAGAGCCTATGACAAGCTGGCGTGTTCTTAAAAAAGATATTGTCTTACCAAATACCAAAAAGCCTGATGAATTTACCACAGCCTTATGGCGAAGTATTGGAGAATTCATTCCATTACCACACGTTGAAATTCAAGACGGCACCAAAGACAATTCTAAAAAGAGAAAGTCTCCTAAAACTAAAAAACCATTACGAGAAACACCTAACGTTGGACTCATGGAGTGGTTAACTTTACTTCGAAATAACAGCATTACAGAGTCAATCTTGACAAATAAAACATTGACTTTGAAGAATGTATTGCTACTTAAAAGCCAACAAGCAGACGGCTTGCCAGTAGATGATTTCAATGATTCTTTTGATTTCAATGCAGACCTACTTGTCCCAACTGATTCTGACTCTAGTGATTTAGCACATGGTGATGTGAAGTTCTTAATTGCTGATGCTTTAGAACGAATCCGTTTAGTTCACAATGCTTTAGCGCTAGCAGCTAAAGATATTGCTGAACTACGCTATGGGGAAAAAGGGCAAAACAACTCGAAGTTTGTTAATGAGCAAGTTAAGAGTCTTTATAACAAGTTAGATGATAGCTTTAATGAATGGTTTAGTTCCATTGACCCAACAGGTGATTTAGTAGAAAAATCTGACGAGTTAAATGAAGTCCTACGTAAAATTACATACAACTTTAAGTCTAAGTTGTATGTAAGTGCTTCTAGCAAAGAAATCAATGGTACTACGGTTGAAACTAAAGCTGGAAAGACCGTCAACAAAAACATTTATACTGTTCTTAATTCATTTGATTTTAAAATTAGAAATATTTTGAGGTGATTATTATGCAGCCACGTAGTGTAAGAATTTACAGTATCGAACCAAATGGAAATCGGAAACTACTTGCTACTGTTTTTCAAGCTATATATTATTCTGAAGGCTTTTCTTCTTCGTGGGAGCCAACTGACGCACTTTTAGATGAGATTAGTTCTCTGAGGAGTGATTTTGCTTATCGGGATTGCGTGCTTGAGGTAACGTCTGGTGATGGAGCCTTTGATGCTAGATACTAGGACTTATGTTATTTCAAGTAACTTATTAATGCGAGAAATACAGAAAATACGAGATGCGAGAGATATAAGAAACACGAGAGGTGGGACGCTTCAATGCCAACAAAAGAAGTCAAGTACGCTACTTTAAGAGCGGTAGGTAGAATTTATCGTAATGGTGCAATGAATAAAGCTGTTTTAGCTGATTTTAGGAATGCAACATCTATCGATAAATTACGCTCACAGGACTCCTTAGAGGCTATTTTAAGTAGTTTAGAGGAAGAGGACCTAAGTGTAACTGGCAATCCTTCAAAGGGCGAAAAAGCCGCTTTTGGAGCCTTACACTTATACGCTATTGCACAGCAAAGACAAATTGCTTCTGCTTTAACCTTAACCAAAAAAGAACATGATACATCATTATTTGCTGTCTTAGGTAAATTACGGTATGTATCTGATGAATTACGCATTAGTTTAGACCGAGTTTTAAAGCCCGTTCTAACAAGACCTAATTATGAGATGGCTGTACGTGAATTATCACATGCGCTTAAAATTGCCAAGCAACATGTTCAAAATATGAATATTGATTTTGCTCAACTGGCAGGCGATTTGTACTATATGCAATACAGCTTACAAAGTGCTAGGAAAGTACAACTACTATGGGCCCAAAAATACTATCGTCCATACAATGTAGTTACTAGTGAAGAAAACAAGGAAAACGCAAAATAAGAAAGGAATTTCCAAATGACACTATATTTAGATTTATCTGTAATCCAAACTGTTCCATCTGCAAACATCAATCGGGATGAAGTAGGCGCTCCTAAGAAAGCATATTACGGTGGCGTTTTACGTTCACGTGTATCTTCTCAAGCATGGAAACACGCTATTAGAGAAGATTTTGCTAAAGCTAATGTTGATACCGCATATCGTACTAAGTTAGTTCCTAAAAAGTTAGCCAAGCTATTACAAGCTAAAAATGGTGATTTATCTGATGAAGAAGCTATGGAATTATCTGTTGCTACTTTAACAAAGGCTAAGATTTCAGTTACTAAAGACAATGAATTAAGTGCCTTAATGTTTATTAGCAAGGGCCAACTTGAAAAGCTTGCTGATTACGTTTTGGAAAACAAGGAATTAAATGAAGATCAGTTAAAAGTGATTTTACAATCTAACAATTCTGCTGATTTAGCCTTATTTGGTCGTATGGTAGCAAGTGATCCTACGCTTTCTGTTGATGCATCTGTGCAAGTGGCCCACACGATTTCAACTCATGAAATTGTACCTGAATTTGACTACTACACCGCTTTAGATGACTTAAAGACAAGTGCAGGGGCGGCAATGGTAGGGACTACTGAATATAACTCTGCAACGCTTTTCCGCTATGCAAATATCAATTTAGATGAATTATTGCACAACTTAGGCGACAAGAACATTACTCTTGATTCAGCAACTCAATTTATCAAGTCATTTATTAGCTCAATGCCTACTGGATACCAAAATGCTTTTGCTAACAAGACTATCCCTGAATATGTAATGCTCACACTACGTAATGATACTCCGGTTAACTTGGTATCTGCTTTTGAAGAACCTGTTCAATCAACTAGTGGTTTTTCTCGTAAATCAGTAGAGCAGCTTGAAAAAGAATACAAGAATACACTTAAATTCTTAGATGAACCAGTAGCAAACTTTGTATTAAGCAAGTATGACTCATCGTTAGAAGAACAAGTAAATAATCTTGCTGACCTGTTAGATAAAGTAAAGGATTCCTTTGTAAAGTTGGTGTAAGTTATGCGGACATTAACAATTAGACTAACTGGTGTTTTTCAATCTTACGGTGGAGAAACAAATTTTTCTAGGAGAGGAACTAAGCCTTATCCTACAAAAAGTTCAATCATTGGAATGATTGCCGCTTCTCTTGGCTACAGACGTGATGACGATGCACAAATCAACGAATTAAATAAATTGAATTATGCTGTTCGAATCGAGCAACTTGGCGATGTAACAACTGATTTCCATATTGTTCATTATGAAGGATACATCACTGGTAATAGGGGCCAGGTTAGCGGTTCTAAAATCACTTATCGAGACTATTTGCAAGATACAGTATTTTTAGTTGCTATTAGCAGTGAAGATGATGAGTTAATTAATACAATTCGTCATTCACTAGCTCATCCCAAATTTCAACTATTTCTCGGTCGACGAGCAAGTGCTCCGGCAGGCGTTTTAAAGACAAGTATTTTTCCAAATATGACACCAATTCAGGTCTTAGAAAATGAGTCTTGGCAAGCAGCAGATTGGTATAAAAAACGTTTGAGAAAGTCTGAAGTAGCCTTAAAAATAGTAGCTGATGTTCAACTACTAAAAGGGCAGAAATACAAAATTTCTAGAGATACAGTTATCTCATTTTCTGAAAAAAAGCGAAAACATGGTTATCGAGGAATTGCAACTAAAACTGTTAAAGTTGCTAATGATAAGTATGTTGCTACTTCAACAAAGCATGATCCGTTATCGTTTTTTGAAACTGAAGTAATCGCGACAAAGTGATGACGAAAAACATTGATTTGACAATGTTTCTTTAGTGCATTCCCTACGTATGTAGGGGTGAACCTCAAGGTCTAAGAAAAGACCGACGCTATAAAACGCATTCCCTACGTATGTAGGGGTGATCCTGACAGTCATACTAAAAGTTATAGAAGGGAGGGGCATTCCCTACGTATGTAGGGGTAATCCTGCTGAGTACATTATTGAACAAGTTGATGAAGGAAATTTCCTACGTATGTAGGGGTAATCCTATCACTCCTGCAGCGGTTCATAATTTCAAGGAGTAGTCCCCACGTATGTAGGGGTGATCCTGCTGTGTTAATACTGGGGGAAACTGCAGATTCAGTTGTTCCCTATGTATGTAGGTGTGGCTCTATCGGCTTTTTGCGTGTTTCTTAAATGATGTTCCCTACTGTTATGGGTGTTTTCCTGTATGTGTCTTCCTGTGTTCAAGGGCGATATTAGCCTTGTATATTTGAAAGTTGTTTCCTACTTTTATTGTAGGAGTTTTATAGAAAGGAAAAATTATGTATTATTTATCACGAGTAGAAATTAACAATAAGAATGCAAAAGAAATTAAAGAATTCAACCACTTAGGTGCTTACCATAATTGGGTAGAGCAAATGTTTCCTGAAAATATTGAAAATGGTGTTCGCCCACGTCATTTATGGCGTATTGATATCTTAAATGGTGTAAAATATCTATTAGTACTAAGTGAAGAAAAACCTGATTTGGATATTTTAGAAAGTCATGGTATAAAAGGAACTGGAATTATTAAGGAATATGATAAGTTGCTAGACACCATTAAAATAGATTCAGTATTAAAGTTTCGCTTAACAGCCAATCCTGTACGCCAATTTAATGGAAAAGCATATCCTCACGTTACCGTAAAACAACAAAGAAAGTGGTTGTTAGATAGAGCTGAAGCTAACGGCTTTACGTTAGATGATAATTACTTTACAATCGTTAGTCGTGATTATGTTCCATTAAAACGGAAAAATAGCAGAGGTTGCAATTTAAGTCGGGTATCTTTTGAAGGTATTTTAAAGGTAACTGATGTTGATAGCTTTAAAGATATATTAGTTAATGGCTTAGGGAGAGAAAAGGCGTTTGGTATGGGACTCATGACTGTTGTCCCATTTTAGCAAAGTAACTAAATTTTATCTAGATGTGTTAGCAAGATGTTGACAAATCAATGTTTTTTTAGAGTGTTCCCTACGTATGTAGGGGTAATCCTGTTAAATTCGACAATTTAGGTACTCAGCCAAGGTGTTCCCTACGTATGTAGGGGTAATCCCGTCCAAGCTTATCTTGAAATGCCTTAGCTGCTGTGTTCCCTACGTATGTAGGGGTAATCCCTCAAGCTGGTCTTCCTCGAGCGCCCTTTTTTCGTGTTCCCTACGTATGTAGGGGTAATCCTAAAAGTGGCCACGGAGGATTAGGCGGTAATAAGTGTTCCCTACGTATGTAGGGGTGAACCTTCTCGTTTTGCTGGTGGGGCGGACATGGGTTCGTGTTCCCTACGTATGTAGGGGTGAACCTTAAAGGTTGGGAAGAAGAACTAAGGACGGGAAGTGTTCCCTACGTATGTGGGGGTGAACCTGCAAATGTCCCTGCTCGTCCAAAAGACGCCCAGTGTTCCCTACGTATGTAGGGGTAATCCTATATATACATTCAAACCTTGATATTAGCAATTGTGTTCCCTACGTATGTAGGGGTAATCCTGGTGCAGCTGACAAGACTAACCAAGTTAAGACGTGTTCCCTATGTATGTAGGGGTGAGCCTGATTAGTAATGGTATCTTGGTTGCTCTTGATAGGTGTTCCCTACGTATATGGGGGGTGAGCCTATATGTTCAAACCTTGATATAGCAAGTAGTGTTCCCCACGTACGTGGAGGTGATTCCGTAGGTGAGGGTAAACCTGTAACACCGGGGTGTACGTTTCTTATTCCCTATGCTTGTAGGTGTGAACCCATAGATACTATGGATACTATATTTTCTTGTTCCCTATTTATGTAGGTGTGAGTCTGTAGAAGTTATTGAGGTTATCCAAAATTAAATAAGTAGTGCATTTCTTATGTACATTCGCATAAGAAACAAGAAACTTTTTTCAATAATGATATTTTGTTCTTTTTTGGCTACAATAAAGATTGAAATTTATTGACATTTTATCATTTTGAATTATAATTAATTTTAAAGAACAAAAACTTATAATTTAAAACCACAAAAAAGAACAGGAAGTGAGTGGAATCAATGGTTGAAACTACGTTAAAGTCAAATATTGGCTTATCCTTGTGCGCATGGCTTGATTATTTGATTAGCAAGGGGATGATTTCTCGCAACAATAGAGATTATTTATCTGATGTGATTTTAGAAATGGTATCAATGATGGGTTTACAAAAAAAGCCTGATATGCCTGAAAAAACACATATTATCAAATATCAGTACACCGATGATGTTGCTAAGTATAATGAGCATCAAAGAGAAGAGTTTTTAGCAAGTCTTAATCAGATTGGTTTCAACAATCAGTGCCAAATAGCAGATAAACTCTTTGACCAAGAAGTCCTGTTAGAAAAAGAAGTAGTGAATCTTAGCGATTATGTTGAGGTAAACAACTTAGGTAGTGATAATCCAATGTATGCACTAATTACAGAGTGGAATCATGTGGTTAGATTGCTAAATAACTATTTAACTAAACTAGCGAAAAATGGGAAATATTCTGAAAACACAGTATCTGAATTTAGTGGGTTCATTGAACAAATGATTGTTCTTTCTGGAATAACACGTTCATACAGGAACGGTTATTTGTTTGAACATAATGTGTATCTAACAGATATGTTTGAATCTTTAGCTCATGACTTAAAGCTAATAGGCTTTGAATATTGGAACTCTGTGAATAGCGATGATGAAGAATACCTGACGATTGCATATCCCGTTGCAAAATAATACATAAGAAGGTTGGTGTAGTGGTATGTCAGACTTGAATACACAATATGAAAAAATAGGGAAAGAATTAGTTACTCAATTAGGATATGATCCAAGAGTACTTGAATTTGCTAATGAAGATAATGGTCTTAGTGATTGGTACTGGGGGAAGGTATCAGAAATATTAGAAAATCGATGGCTTTTGAACTGCGTTAAAGAGTACTATGAGTCTTGTGTTAATTGCTAGAGTAATGAAAGATGGTGATATGGTGAAGCACTATGGTCGTCATAAGGATAATCATTATTACAAGGGAATTAAAAATATTTTCTACCGAAAGCAGCATAGTTCCTGCGAAACTAAAAAGATACAGTATGCGACTAAACTGGATGCACTTATCGATATATCAGCGATACAGTACCAGAAAAAGAAAAACCGATGTCAACAGTAACCCCTCTATTCACTGAAGTAAGGGGCTTGAAATGAAAGTTTTAAGTCTGCTCACTTTGATGAGGATTCTGGAGCAATTCAGAATTTGTTGTCTAGACTAAGCAATCAGCTTCGGCTGATTGGAAAACTACGTTATTTTAGTCATCATACCTTATGAATGATACCCTAGTTTTAAGCTCTATGGAGGATAGTAAACAAGGATAAGGTTAATGTCCTAGTCGGCCCCTCATAACAAGCTAAAATAACATTGTCGAAGGGTAACCACATGTAACTGTTAGTTCTCTGATAGTTGCGTGATAAGGTACATGCTACCTTATAAAAAATGAAAGGAGAAAATCAAAATGCAAAATCGAGTTTTTGTCATTAATAAACATGGTGAAGCTTTAATGCCTTGCAAACCGAGAACTGCTAGAAAATTATTACAAAGTGGCAAGGCTAAGCCTATTAAGAAAGAACCATTCACCATTCAACTATTGTACGGTGCAAGTGGTTATAAGCAACCTATTAACTTAGGTGTTGATAGCGGGCAACGTCACATTGGGCTTGCGGTAACAAGTCAAGATAAAGTTTTATTTCAAAGCGAAGTCGAATTGCGCCAAGACGTTAAGAAACTTCTTGAAAGAAGAAAAACTTATCGTCAAGGTAGACGGAACCGTAAGACACGTTACCGTCCAATGCGTTTTTTAAATCGCATCAAAAGTAGAAAAAATAACTGGTTGCCACCGTCGGTACAAAGTAAAGTTAATCACAACATTAATTGGATTAAACGCATGTTAACGGTGTTACCAAACCCTGAATTACACATCGAAGTTGGTAAATTCGATATGCAAAAAATGAAAGACCCTGCCATTAAAGGTGAAGGTTATCAAAAAGGGGACTTGTACGGCTATCAAACGGTTAAGCAATACGTCTTAGCTCGTGACCAATATAAATGCCAAGTCTGCAAGAAAAAAGGCGGTAAGTATAAAGGAAAAATCGTTAAACTCAAAATTCACCACATTATTTACCGCTCACAGGGTGGTACCAATGCCCCTGCTAACTTAATTACCGTTTGTGCTGATTGCCACACTTATCAAAATCATCAACCAGGTGGCATCTTATATGCCTGGTATCAGAAGAAAAAGAAAGTAACTAAGCCTTTGAAAGGCGCAACCTTTATGAATATTCTCCGTAGGAGATTATGGAATGCCTTTCCTGATGCCAAGTTCCAGTATGGGGCGCAAACCACTTTACAACGGGCAAATTTAGGCTTGGCAAAATCGCACTACAATGATGCCGTTACAATTAGTGGTATTGAACATATTAGTGAAAAGCCAACAAGTATCGTGATGTTTAAACAATTTCGCAAGAAAAAGCGTTTCTTACACGAAGCAACCGCACGCAAAGGATGTAAAGACAAGGAAGGGCACAGAAACAAGAATGTCACCAGTAAACGGAATGCCAAAAACACCAAAGAAGCAAACGGCTTTTGGCTTAATGATTATGTCAGAATCAAGAACAGTAAACTTAAAGGCTACATTAGTGGCTTTACAGGGAGTTCCTGTTATATCAAGGATTGTCTTGGCAATTATCTGACTCTTAATACGTACAAGCAAACAAACTTGTCTAATGTTGAATTTATTAATCATAGAAATAATTGGTGTAATACCAGTATTTCCGAACAAAGATACGTTATGGAATAAAAGAAGAAATAGAAAGGAGTCAGCTTTTCAAGCTGAGAGCTATCCATCCCACAACTAAAGTAACGGGATTTCCGCTCAATTATCATTAAATCATTTTCGGATGTACCACTTAGAGCATATCGGTGCAAATACTGTGGGCAGTGGCACATGACTCATTATCGTGATTATTATGATGAGTAAAAAAGATAAATAACCGTTAACTGGTAACAGCTAACGGTTATTTTTGGTTTGTATTCTGTATGATAAGAAATAAGCTAATTTTGAAAAGAGTTAGGATACTTAATTTCGTCCAGTAGCGGACTAGCTTTGCCAACGTAATAATCAATGTAAAGCTTCTTCTTAGCTCTAGTCATCCCCACGTAGAGAAGTCTGCGTTCGTCTTCAACGAATTTTGAATGAGCCATAATTTCTGCATAGAACATTCTCATAGCAGTTCTAAGTTGTGTATTTTCTTCTACCATTTTGCTAAGCATTCCTTCTGTACTTAAAGATTGAATAATCTTTAATCTATCACTAGGTTGAAGGTCGTCCAACTTGTATACATCTTCAAAGTACATTTCACATGCATTAGGACTAATTCCTAGCAATGCACCTAGTACATAAGCCATTGAATCAAAACTACCATAGTCCATTAAATCTTCCAAATCTGAGTAATTAAACAAGGTATAAAACTCTTCAAAAGTGGTATCGGCAGGAAATGCTTTGGATATTGCCATTAAATCATCAGTTAAATCACTATCAGTAAGCCCGTACAGGTAAACGTTGTCCCATTCAAGTCCCTTTGATCCATGTAGGGTATCAAGCTTAATAGAGGGCTGTTTGGTATCTGTGAGGTTATTACCGTTATTAACTATGGCTGAAAGAAGTCTAAGATTTCTATCTTGAGATTCTTCTAATTCTTCAAATTCGCTAAATTTCTTCGTCAACTTATAGAGATAGTTTTTAATTGTTTCAACTCTTTCTGAAGAGTAGACATGGTATATCTTAGTCATGCGTTGAAAGTATAAATTGGTTATAAGGTCAACTTCTCGCAAATACTTTGATAAGTCCTTTTCTTTCTTGTGTTTCATTTTTTCAAATTTTCTGTGACATCTAATTACTTCTAAATCACTGTCATCAGCAACATCATCATCATTTGTGCCTATTACCCAGTTAACATAATTAGTAATGGTGTTGATTTTCCGATATCGAACAACGCTTTTTAGTTTTTTGGCATATTTTCCAAACCCAATTCTGTTTGCGTAATTTGCTAGTAAGATAAAATCGTCATAATAAAAGGCCTTTATTAATCCCATAAAAACGTCATATACTTTGTCATTTTGCAAAATATTACTAGAACTACCTACATCAAGATAAACGTCCTTATACGCTAAAACATCGGCTATAACGGGCTTATCTTTATTGTATCTAACTAGAATAGCACTTGATTCATTGGGGCTATTCGCTAAGTTTTTGAGCATTTTCTCAAAGAACTCATCCCCATGATTTCCTTCTTTACTTTCAATCTTATAGACTTTTCCACCTTTATTAAATGCTTTAAGGGACTTTTCTAGTCTTAGTGTATTTTTAGTGATTACTGGAATTACACTATCTAAAATATTCCCACCAGTACGATAGTTGGTAGATAAGTTAAAGGTGACAGAATAATTGACAAACGTTGAGAACTTTTGAATAAAGTCAGGGGATGATCCTCTAAAAGAGTAAATGGATTGGTCATCATCCCCAATAACCATTAGCTGCTCAAAAGATTTTTCAGAGAAAATACGATTCATCAATGCCCATTGTAAAGCGTTAATATCTTGGAACTCATCAATAACGATAACGTTCCACCTACGCATCATTACACCTTTTATCTTAGATTGTAATCTCTCGTCATTTAACGCAACATAGAGAAGCTTTTGCATGTCTTCAAAGTCAATCTGTTGGTTACGTTCTTTTAGCGAGCTATATTCTTTGAGAGCATAAATATAATTTTCAACCCATCCTTTGTTAAGATATTGATCAGAAACTAAACTGATAAGTTCTTCAACGGATAATTCTTTCTTCTCAACCATGGCTAAATAGTCCTGAATTGCTGTTGAATTATAATTAGGGTCTAACCCGTTAGAACTGAGCATTCGATTGACTAACTGGCTTTTAACTTCAAATATTTGTTTCAACGATTCAGAATTGGTTAATTCTTTGCTTTTATTGGGTAACTTAAAATAAGTAATGTAGTGTTTGTATTCACTAGGTAATACGCTAACAGTTTTATATTGGGGCATGTAGAACCTTAGCAACTTATAGAAGAAAGCGTGAAAAGTAAAGAAACTAGGACTGCCCCAATCACTAATATTAATACCTAATATTTGAACACGCTTAATATATTCGTTATATCTTTCTCTCATGTCTAATTGAGCTTTCTTCGAGAACGTAATTCCTAACACATCATGTGGTCTGCTATTTCCAATAAGTGCATTATAGATGATTGTTAGCATAAAGATAGTCGTTTTACCTGAACCAGCGCATGCATTAACAAGAGTGGGGTGTGCGATTCCTTCTTTAAGAATATTTTTTTGTTCATTCGATAGTTTAAATTTACCGATTAATTCGATAATCTTAAGAGCTTCATTTTGATCCATATAACTCGTTCCTCGTGTTTATTTAGAGTGTTTTTCTAATGCATTAATGTCTATCTAACGTATGCAGTATGACGTTACACATTCTCGTCAACGTGAGTAGGTAGGACAGTTGAATATATAGGGGATGGTTTGTAGAGAGGCTTCTCCATTTTAACTGCTATATAAAATGTGTTCCTTTCTATCGTACTATCATATTTTTAGAGGCGAGGGGGGAGTGTATCGCATAATGTACTGTATACCGCAAATTGTTACTTTTTAAACAATACCATTTTATAACGTTTCGTTATAAAAATCAATACATTTGCTAGAGTGCTTTAGGAATATAGCTTTATAAAAAAATTTGCGTAAATAAAAACCGCTCCAAACTCCCAATTTCAAGCGGTTAAGTTTACCTATAAACGTGCCGTCGACCGACAGCTAAGAAGGATGGGTATTAGCGTACCTGTCCTTTTTCATTTGCCATTATAAGCTATATAGTACTTGCAAGTCAACACTAATAACTTATAGCAGCGGATGAACTAATAACGTCATAATATGAGGGTAAAAAAACAATATAAGGGGAGAAGAACAATTTTCGGTGCAAATTGTTCTTCTCATCTTTCTAAAATATATAGATTTTTCGGAAAGATATAATTGATAAAAAAGAAAATGACTGTTTCAAAACATCTTCTACCTAGTTTTTACGAAATTCGTAATTCAGATTTTACAAAACAATCTTTTTGTGCTTTCGTTGTTCTTATTTATTTTTTAAATACTTTAGCACTTCTTTGTTTTGGGCCAAATTTTTTTCTAAAACTCTGTTGAAGTCATCATCTAATTTTGCTCTTTGGTTATCAAAATGTTTTTTCTTCATTGGATCTGATAATTGTTCTTCCAGATATTTGTCAAAGTTTATGTGTTTGCTGTTCATTTGATTCGTTTCTTTCTTTTTAATTTTCTTGTGGATATGATTTTGCTAAATTACATCCCACATGCTGCTCTCTACTGATTATTACTGACTATTACTGAATAATACCATATTTTACTCTTTCTCTGAAATTATTGTGCTTGCATTGCTGATGGATAAGCTCTTTCTTGTTCTGTACTACTTATGTTATGATATGTTACTGACTATTCTAATTAGTTATAGCTGCAAGAAAATAAGATGTTACAACCGCTTAAAATTAGGCGAATACGGTACTGGCTAAAATATACTATGATATAAGTAGGATATGTTTACATTGAGATGTAAATGTGCCTAAAACACCATTACACTAAAAGCCAAGCATCCCCACTTTTTACGTTTCAGTTAGTATGCTTGGCGTATTTGATAATTTATGGCAAAAGCTTCATCAAAATTTCGGGTTAGCTGTGCGATGTACGGCCTTGTTTGTTTTGGTTAATTCTTTTTTGGTATCATTTAAACGGTCGCTGCTTTAAATGATACTTTTAATCGGTTGATATAGGAAAAATGTTGAAGAATAATGAACACATGGAAAATTCAGAGTTAATAAAAAGAAATATGTATACAATAGGTCAAACTGTAAAAAAATTAAGAAGGCAGAAAAAATGGTCACAAGAATATTTAAGTTTTATGTCCGGTCTAGATCGAACATATATTGGTGGACTAGAAAGAGGAGAAAGAAACGCGACTATAGGAACATTAACTACTATTTCTAAAGCTTTGAATATAACTTTATTTCAATTAGTAGAGGAAGCGTCTAAATATGAATCAGGAAATCATTAATAATGCTAAGCGTATCCGTAATAATATCGAAAAAAGTCAAAAGACGATTTATGAAAAGACAACACCAAAGGATAAAGATTTGTGGTTAGGAGATCAAGAGCTAGAGTATTTGTTAAGGTCTTCTTTACTCGGTAAATCTTATGAAGGTCAGGCAAATAGAACTCGATCAAAGTCTATAAATCAAGATATTTGCAAGGCTATGGGCTATCCTGTTCCTAAGTCGTTCAAGAAGACTCATCCTCGGTTTGTATGTCAGAACTTTGATAAGTATGCTCAGCAATCTAATAATCTTCAAATTTGGAATGAAGAAATCACACCAACTAGACGTTATTGTTTAATAATGTTGAACGATAAAAATGTAGTAGTTAACGTATTAATCTTATCTGGAAATACCTTACAGGAATTTGATTCAACTGGGACATTAACAACAAAATATCAAGCAAGTTTAATTAAAGACTATAATAAGTCGACACTTCTAAGTACTCATGATACTGATAATATTCAAAATGCATTTGGTGAATTTAATACTCTTGTAACACAAGATCCTGCTTCTTTCCCTACTGCTAAAAGTATTATGAGTATTAAAAGTATATTTAACCGCTTAAAGCTATTGGAAGGTAAGAACTTTAATATCACAGGTAAAGAGAGAACGGATGGTAACATTTTACAAGGAATAGTCTATAAACAATTGGGATATACACAATATAGAGAAAATGGACAATTACCAGATTTGATGAACCAATTATTAGAAATTAAAAGGCAAACTTCAAGAACGATTGATTTAGGATTGTTTAAACCAGATGATCAAGAAGAACTTAATATTCCAGCTATTAATGGCTATGTTCCTAAAGTTGAAGATTTACGTTACGCAATATTTTATTGCAGTATTCATGATACTCAAATGACAATTGATAAAATATTCTTAGTAACTGGGAAGGATTTTTTTAAATATTTTCATCTTTTCAGCGGAAATAAGCAGAATAAAAAAATTCAGTTGTCTTTAAAAAAAGAATATTGGAATCTATAGTTCTTCTTTTATTATAGCAGTATGAAGACTCCTTAACTTGGTTTAGGTTTACACAAAAAATACCGAGAACGTTTTTTAGTTCTCGGTATTTTTCTCGATGAAAAATATGATTTTATTGCATATTAAAAGCCAGTTGTACTTCACTATTAATACTTTTTTCTAATTTCTTAGTATCATTTGGATTTTTGCATATCATTTTAACGAGTTTAATAATCTTTTGTGAATGTTTATTGTTGATGTCCGGAAGTAAATAGTTTTTTACATATTGTGTTAAATAGCGTTTTCTACCACTATACAATACATTTTGAAACTTAATATTGTAGTATTTCTCCATAATACTTGAATTTGCTACACCGGTTGCTAATAGAAGATAATTATTTGAAACATCATTTTTAGTTGTTAGCCAATAGCAATTTCCATCAACATAATACCCCTTGTCATCATAAACAAATTTAGCTTGCTGACTAATGTCCGGGAATATGACTTTATTATTGGCTAATTGTTCGGGTTGTTGCGGAACCCATATTTCGTACCATTTACGTTTTGCCTTTTTTATATAAGATCTACCAGCTAATTGTTGTTTATGTTCTAATAGGTAGTTATATGCATGGGGATATTTGTAAAAGTCAATTGGGATTCTTTTACCATTTTTTATTGTATGAGTATATAAAATAGTATTTAAATTATCGGGATGAGTTTGCCATCTCTCAATGGTTTTTGATGAGACCAAAGGATGTAAAACTTCTTTTTCGGGTCTTATATTGGTATCTAAATCTTTCCAATTTTTCTTTATAAATACGTTATCCGCAGTAGTTTTAATTCCTACATGGACATCAAAAACATCACCGAATTTTTTATGAGCATTTTTTTCTAATTTGGTAACCCATTCTTTTTCGGCAAAAGTTGCCATATTCCAAGGAGTATCTGAAACAGAAGCATCTAATAAGCCAGATGTTACCTTAAAAGAATGTCCTTTATATGAATGTATTCCATTTTTCTCTTTTAGTAGTGTCGATAATTTGTCTATAGAATCTGTAGACTTTGCACTTGAGGCTGATTCATATACCCTAGTAAATGGAACGCTACTGTTATCACTATGTTTTTTCTTTTTCCCAATAAAAATTGCAGGTAATACGGCTGCGGAAAATGGTTTAGTGTCACCTAAATCAATAATATTTAAAATCTTAAAGTTATCACTTAAGAAGTCTCGTATGTTTTTACCACTTTTATTCGTTAGATACTTATTAGAAGTTATAACGCATAAAATGCCGTTATCCTTTAAAGTGTTGGTCATAGCCTTAAGAAAGACATGATACATATCAACCTTTCCAGATAAATTAAATAATTTTGCTAAGTGTTGAGACCTTTCAGCACCTAGAATTGATGTTCGAATATATGGAGGATTTGCGATTATTAAATCAATATTATTTATTTCATTGTTGAGACTGTTAGGTTGATTGAATAAATTAACATTTTCAACATTTTCGATTAAAGAGAGGTAGTCGGCAGAGAAAAGTTTAAAATTGTTGTGATTTAGTTTCCCTTCTGCAATATGAATAGCTTTTTGGTCTATGTCAATACCATATCCTTGATAATCAATATCTTTAAAAACATTTTGAACAGCTAGAAGAAGATTACCATCTCCACATGCTGGATCCAGTAATTTTAGCTTTTGGTTGCTGACACTGTCGGAGTTTTCTCTTAAAAAATAATATTTAAGCTGTTGTGCTATAAATAAAGAAAGATCGTCAGGGGTATATTGAATACCATTTTTCTTTTCTTGAGTTAAAATCATAACTTCACTTCTTTCCGTTGAAATACATTGTTTTTTGTTGCTCTAATAAATGATTTAACGTGTCTAAATCATCAATATAATCATCCCAGTTTGCCTGTATTGCCCGTTCTGCTTTTGTTCCAGGCTTGGGATGAACAAAGTTAAATGTGGCTCTTCTTAAAGCTAGGTATGATGTACGTTCTGGGTTACGTTTTTCCCAAGCACGAGATGCGTGTTTTTGAGATTCTTTAACCAAATGGAGCCCTCCTTTTTTAGAGTTTTTAGAGAATTATTAATTATCATTACATAATCATTTTATAACGTTTCGTTATAAATGTCAATAGCTAAAAAGCGTGATAGTCCCTTATTTTTGGACATATCACGAATTAACAGCTGCTATACTCTAAACTGACGGCTTATCTATGCTCACATTATTAGTTATATAGGATTTTGCTAATAATTACTCGAGTAGTTCAGAAGGTGATAGCAACTGTTACAACGATAGTAACATGATTGCTGTTATAGAGCAAGCATGCTACTATCGCATTTCTAATATTGCAAAAAGCCAAGCATCCCCTGTTTTGAGATATGCTTGGCTTTGCGCTTGTATGCTTTTCTTGCATTGCTAACTTACATCGACAATCGCAACAAAAAGTAAGCAAAAAGACTCTTAATAACTTTGGCGTGATCTCATTGTACCGCTTGTAGTTGGTAATTACAAAGTTATACGTAAGTGCGTTGGAATAAGTATTACAGCTTAGGAAAACGTACAAAAGTTTGGGTGTCTTCTAAATTGGGCTGTGGTTTGGCTTCAACAGGTGTGGAAGTTGTAACGTTAGGTAAATCTGAATTCCGCCAAGAAACATAAATAATGTAACTAGTGAAATCTTCAGATAGTTTAGTCTTATAACCGGCTCCAATTAAGGAGGCATTAAGCCCTTGCATGTAAGTCTTGATGGCCATATCAATAGAAGGGGTAATCTTCTTGGTAGTCATGCCGTGTAAGACATCTAGTCCTTGGGAAGCTTCGTTATCGTCTTTAATCGTGGGTAAGCTTTTGAAAAAGTCAAAAATATTAATACGACAGTGGTGTTTGGCTTCTAGTTCCACAGATAGAACCAAGCGGCGATTAAAATATTCTTCAAATAATTCATGGTTATGAATGAGGTAGCGTAAAGTAGCTTGAATTTTCGTATAATTTTCTAATTCAAAATCTTTTTGTAGTTGACGGATTTCGTCGGCAGTAAGCATATTTTTCTTCCTTTCTAAGTCCTAAGTAGTCTTAATCTAATTAATCTAATTTTTAATAATAATTATAACTTTTGGCACGGAAAAAAGCACGTAAGAAAATATTGCTCAATGCTAAGTTACTTAATTTTGTTACTTAATTTTGTTACTTAATTTTGTTACTTAATTTTGTTACTTAATTTTGGTGGATAATGCCTCGAACTGTACTACTGGAACACTTCTACTCTGTCACTCTGACTAACTTAGCAAACCCAAACATCCCGATCACCAAGCAAATAATCAATATGTTTGAGTGCTTAAATGGATGGGATGCTTGGCTTATTTGCTATTTTTGTGCATGAGGAATGGAAAAACCGTCAGTCATTCCAGTTGTTGATTCTTGTTCACGTTTTAAATACGCGTTGTAAACTTTTTCGCTGTCAGTAGCTAATCCCTGTTCTTTAGCCATTTCAGCTAAGAATTGTAATGCTTCATTTCTTGAATTAACTTTTACTCCTACTTTGATATTTTGTTCTTCTAAAATATCAGCTGGGTTGAGCTTATTTGAAACGATATTTTCTTTTGCGTTACTTGTTTCTTTGTCATCCTCTTCAATAACTTCCCCTGTAAAGATGTCAACTCTTGGGCCATTTGCTCGAGCTTTTTTTACATCTGAGCCTGCGATTAAGGCAAGAAGTATCCCAGATGCTATTGCACCAATTAAAATGTAGATAACCCACATTAATGGGTGGTTAACTAACGGTAAGATAATAAAGCCACCATGAGGAGCTGGAACTTGAACTTTACCTACGTAAGATAGAGCTGCGGCGATTGCTGAACCTACCATAAATGCCGGAATATTCTTAATAGGATTCTTAGCTGCGAATGGAATAGCACCTTCAGTAATATGCGTTGATCCTAATAAAGCATTGACATAACCTGCTGAACGTTCAGACTTTGAGTATGCTTTTGGCTTGAGTAAAACTGCAACTGTTGTTGCCAAAGGAGGTGCAATACATGCTGCTGAAACCCCTGCCATAAAGTAGTAATTACCTTGTGCTAATAATGCTGTACCTGTTAAATAAGCTGCTTTATTGACTGGGCCACCAAAGTCAAAGGCACACATAGCGCCAACAATAATACCTAATAAGATAGGGCTTACATTTTGAACTGTTTTTAGCCAGTCCATTAAGCCTGTATTTAAAGCTGCCATTGGTGTATTAATTAATGTCATCACCACTCCAGATAGTAATACAGAAAATACTGGAGTTAAGAAAATTGACTTCAAGCCCCTAAATTGCTTGTCAGGCAACCAAGTAAAGCACATTTCTACAAGCTTTACGATGTAGGCTGCGATAAAACCACCAACTAATGCTCCTAAAAAGCCCGTACCGCCATTAAGTGCAATCATACCTGTAACTAGACCCGCAACTAATCCGGCACGCTTAGATAACGATTCAGCAATAAATGCTGCGAATACAGGAGCCATTAAATTAATGGAAACACCACCGATTGATTTCAAGGTAGCTGCGATAAGGTTGTATTGGGCACTTTTTGGGTCATACGAGTAAATTCCCCAGAAAAATGAAATTGCTGTTAAAACACCACCTGCTACAACAAAAGGTAGCATGTGTGATACACCGTTATATGTGATACACCGTTCATCAAAGCTGTATACCATTGTTGACCAATGCTATCAGAGCTTTGATTTTTTGTGATGTTAGAGTTAGACTTTCCAACTAATTCTGGTTTCCAAATAGGTGCTGTAAAGGACTTATTAATTAGTCCTTCTGCATCTTTGATTGCTTTTGCAACTGGAACCTTAATTACATGTTTTCCTGCAAAACGATCTGGGTCTACGTCAATATCTGATGCAATAACAACTGCTTTTGCTTCCTTAATTTCTTCTTCTGTTAGAACGTGTTCAGTACCTGATTGACCGTGTGTTTCAATCTTTATTGTGTACCCTAATTTTTTTGCTGCTTCTTCTAGAGCTTCTTGTGCCATAAATGTGTGTGCTATACCGGTAGCACAACCTGTTGCTCCAATAATGTCGTATTTTTGCATATTAATCGCCCTTTCTTTTAAAATGATTATTGCCAATAATCTTGTCTTCTGATTACTTTGAGTAACAAGTGATTTTTACCTGTTTTTCAAGTTCTGAAACTGTTTTAAAATCAGTTAATCCTGTTGATTGAGCTGTATCGGAACCAGCCGCAATAGAACGTTTAAAGGCTTCAAGTGTTGGCACTTTATTAATTATTTCCCCCATAAAAGTTCCTAACATTGTATCACCTGATCCCGCTGAATTTTGTAATTTGATTTTTGGAGCATTGCTTACATATACGTTGGTATTAGTGATTAAACAAGCACCTTTATCACCTAATGATAACAATACATTTCTTGCTCCTCTTTCTATCAAATTTTGCCCATACTCGATAAGTATATCTAGATTCATATCATCCCTGTTTTTATCGTCGAACCATTCTAATAGTTCTTCTTCATTTGGCTTTATTAAGTAAGGATTGTATTTCAGAATATCTAACACTTCTTTATAGGAGCTATCGATTACTAACCCACAATTAACTTCCCTACTTATTTTTGCTATATCTTCTAAATAACTAGGAGATATACCTTTTGAAAATGAACCTGAAACAATAATCCAATCATCACAAGTAACATGTTTTTTTAAATATGTTAGCAATTTTTCTTGTAAGTTTTTAGGGATAGTTGGCCCAGGGTTAACCTCTTTAAATTCTTCCCCTGTTGAAACGACTTTCGTGAATACGTTGATTCTTGTTGGTTGTTCTACACGCCAGAATTTGTTAGTAATTCCTTTTGATTTTAAACTGTCTGAAATAAAATCTAGTGTGAATCCACCGCCAATGCCTAAAGCAATATTATCAACATTTAGTTTTTTTAAAATAATAGAAACATTTACTCCTTTTCCATTGGGTTGAATATCGCAAAAATTAGTTCTATTTACCACTCCATTCCTCAAAGTCTCTGTTTCGATTGCCAAATCTATCGCAGGGTTAAGCGTTATGGTGTAAATCATGAGGACCCCTCCTTTTCTTCGTTTTAAATACAAACAAAACCAATCGTTTTTATTTACGCTTTTATTATAATGAATTATAATAGATTTAGGTTTTCTAAATGCTAATAAAATTCGAAAAATATTTTCTGAATTTCCATTCAAAAATCGGGGTCTTATCATGGGAAAAATCAAAAATAAATTAACAGAAACAGAGAAATATCTTTGGCACTTAATTAGTGATAATCCGACAGAAATAATTAAAATGTCTATCACTCAACTTAGTGAGTATAGTAACGTTTCTCCGGCTACTATTGTGAGGACTTTAAAGAAAAAAGGCTATTCGGGATATACCTCTTATCGGGAAAAATTAAGAACAGAATGTAGCGAAAATTATCGTAATTTTAGGGTACTTGAGGAAGCGGATAAAAGTATTCAAAATGTGATTAGAAAAAACGAAATTGAGCTTACGAATACTCTTAAAAATTTGAATTATGCTGATATTGAAGATGGTATTAAATTGTTACAAAATGCAGATAGAGCTTATATTTTCTCTAGAGGTATGTCTGAACTTACAGCAAGAAGTCTAACAACAAAACTACAATTGGCAGGTAAATATACCGAATCATATTCAGATCCTAATATCATAACTGAGTTATCGAAGAATATTACTTTAGATGCAGTTGTTATATTTATTTCTCTTAACGGTGAAACAAGTGAGTTAGTCGAAGCTTCTTGTATTTTGGAAGAAAAAAACATCCCCACTATTATATTTACTACTAATGAAAATTCTTTACTTATACCCGCAAGTACAGTTAGTTTTATTGGCTATCAGTCGATAGATGACTTCTTTAGCAATTACGAAGTTAAGTCAAGACTACCTTTGGATATTATGACCAGAATATTTGCTGATTCTTATCTCGTTAGAAATAACAATCATTAAGAAAAATTATGTTACAATCAGTAATTTTAAATTAAAGATAACTATGGATATCTGAATTCAAGCTATGGTTATTAATAAGAAAAAGTCTTGCAATAATCATAATAATTGTAATTATTGCAATCTGCCAAACATATAAAAAGCCAAGCATATACTTAAAATTAGGGATGCTTGGCTTATTTGCTTATAATTTATTTTTCTTTAATTCTCGTATCTGCTTATCAAACTTTAGATGATGTTTCATTGTACTATTTATTCAAAAATTGTGCCAAAAAGGTGCAAAATGGCACGATTTTAGGGCTATATAATAAATATACGTTAAAAATTACTAAACGCAGCGACTTGTAAAGAACCTAAAAAAGTCATGGTTGCAAGCGCAACCATGACCAGATGGATAGTTTAAGACGGTAATAAAATTGGTTCAACTTAATTGTGGCAATGGGTCTCTTCTTTGCCATTCTTGGGGAAAACCAAGTTCACTTAGAATTTTATCAAGTGATACTGAGTGTACTTTATTTTCTAAATTGCGAAAGCGTTTTCTCACAGTGTTATTTAATATTGCAAATTCATTATTACTAATAAAACATTCTAAAATAATCATTGCACAATAAACAGTTCTTCTTGTTTTATCATCATCCCTTATAATCGAATCATGAATATCATGTAAATAAGGATAATAAATAGCAGTTTTTATACTATTAAAATTGAGTAGTACGTCGTCGTGTGCACATGCATTTCGAAGATCTTTTAATACTTCAATAAACGAAATCATTATATTGGGCGAAAATTGCCCATGTTCAGAATCTTTGTTCTCTCTTTTTATAAAGTTATAGCAATCATGAGCTATTTTGTTTTGTAAATCTGTTGGCAATACCTTAATTAACGTTAGTATGTCGCCAAATTCTAAAAATTCAACCATTACCCACAATGGTACAAAATTATATTTTTCTCGGTAGTGATTTATTGCGTTATTCTTATACCTTGATTTATTTGTTATGGTTCTTGAAATTTTTGTTATGATGTAAGATATATCTAAACTTTTTTCATGATTAAACGAACTGACATCAAGGTATGCTTCTTTTTTCCCTTGATAATATTCCTCAAAGCGATAGGCTAAAATGGATTTCAAATGATGTTCAGCAAGTAGCAAAGAGTCCAAGAGTGTTTTTCGCAGTTCTCTGTTAAAAAAATATAAACTAATAATTTCGTCAAATGTTGCTCCACTAATGTATTTATCACTATCGGAATCCATAAAAATTTTACTATATCCATTTATAATACTGTAATAATTATTCGTTAGCAGATAAGCTTGTGCTTTGGCTTTATCTGAAAATTTTAACCCTCGAGATTCTAATAATTTAATTTGTTCTTCTACACTTTTAAATACTTTATTCAAAAAAAATACCTCCATCCGTACCTCAAAGTGAAGCAGAATGAAAGTATTTTTCCGCGGCAGGCTCCGTAGAGTAACTACCCCTCCTATTTATTTTCATTCTACTTAAAAAATATTTTTTTGTCAACTATTTTTTACTTTTTTACTTTTATTAATCTCTATCGTAATAATACTTGCTTTATAATACTATTGCAAGACGCTAAAGCTAGATGTTTATCTATTCTTTGTTTTTGTAAAATAAGTGTCGATATCTAATTTGTGAATATCTATTTGTGATTTTTTCATGATTGGAATTCTAGGATCAACATATTCATTGCTATCAAATTTTCTATAAGTCATTCCATATAGATAACTATTTACCAAATCATTATGAATTTTCTCTTCTTGAAGAGAATACCCTAATTCTCTGATTAATAATTTTATAATTAATGTATTGATTATATTCTGTTGTTTTTTTTCAGCATATTCCTCTGCTTTTTTATATGCATCCTCTTCCCAATTACTTATATCATTTTGATAAAATAAGTCTATTGCTTCTCCTGGATATATATACCCCTCTTCTTCTTGTCTTTTTAACGAATTAAATATTTCGTCTTCATCTTTTTTTATCATCTCTTTTAACGTTTCTTTTTTACTTTTGTTATTGTTAATCTTTTCTTTGATAATACTAATTACTGTATCGTAATCATATTTTGATGGTCTTGATATTCCATTTGAAGGTTGAATATCTTTAAACCATTCTCTTAGTGTTCTAACTTTTTTAGGATAATTAATTTCAGATAACCACTTTGAAATTTCTTCTAAAGTGTATTCTTTCTTTATTTCCATTACTTTTCTCCCATTTTACATTTTTTACTTTGCTAATTCATTTAATGATATATCATAAGTATAATTTCATTTTATACCAAAATAACACTAAATTCAAATGTATAGGGATCTAAATTTAAAATTGACACAGCAAAAAAATGTACTATAATTAATTACATAATATATTCAGTATCTTACATCTTTAAAAATAAAAGGAGTAGATAAAATGGATAAATTAAAATCCATCTACAAACAATTAAAGAAATATCTTCAAAAAAATCTAGGTATCAATTATTTCGAAGTAGTTTTCTTATTCGAAATAATTAGTATAGCGCTGAATTGTATTGATGGTAAAAATAAAAAATTAATATTTATATCTGAAGAACCTCCACTTTTTTTGAAAACATTCATATCTATTTTGGATAATTTTTTTGCTTTCAATATCATTGTTATGATTGCAGTTATTTTACTATTTTTACTTCTCATTTTCTTCCTTATAAGTAGATATATACCTGGAACTGGTAAAAAAACATATACTGATGATGGGAAAATCATAGCATATAATCCTTTTGCTGCTATGAAGTGCATTAAAAAACTTACAGTGTTTATTTTTCAAAAATTATGGATTACTTATTTCAGTATTCTTTTTTTATACGGTGAAGTTTCGTTTTCATTTGCAAATATTATTCTCGTCTCATTAAATTCTCTTATTTTAATTATTAAAATCTTTTACAATGTTTTTCACTCTAAAACTTCAGTTTTATCAAATTTAGATTTTCCTAACGTTGAGGAGATTAGATTTAATTCTTTAATCTTAGATACTAAAAATGATCAACCTGAATATATGAAACAATATTTAGTGTTAGCTGTATCAGAGAAAAAATTAGGCCCAAAGTATTATTTAATTAGAGATATGAGTATTAGACATAAGGCTTACTATTATATTGTTAAATCTAAAATCAATGATAAAGACAAGGAAGAAAATACTATACTAGTATGGTCTGATAAATTTGAAGACATTAAATATGCTTTTGAAAATAACTTAAAAAATAATTCTTCTGTATAATGGAAAAAGTATAAACATTGAAAGCCTTAAGAAATTGTTAAAAGTAGTAATTTCTTGAGGTTTTTTCTTATTGACTTATTGATTTAAAACTTATTTTTGTTGTCACATCATTTAGGGAATACGTGACAGTTGGTCTAGCAGGTATATTATCAATTCTTACAGAATAATCACCATAATCCCAAATTGGAGTTTGAGTAGCTCCAATAGTAGGTTCACCACTTCTCCATCTATCAGCTGTTTTTAAAAGGACAAAGTTACCTTCTGAATTTCTTTTAACTGTATACGGACTGTTTAGCGCATTACTATTTATTAAATTTGAATACGTACCTATCCCTGTATCTTTAACTGTTACAAATAAATAATCTGATGGATTTGATTGAATAATATCATCCGTTAATTTTTTTGAGCCTTCATTATTTTGCAATTCAATTATATCTCTATGATTACTATCTTCACCATAAATATAAGTTTGCGTGTAAACGTTAGGAAGAGGTGCATCAGGTTTCATATAAACGACGGTATCATGAAAACCGTATTCAAAATTTGGGTCTTGGTATTCTGGAGGAAGGTTATTACACGATAATTCCATCTTTTTTACAGTAACTGTGTCGTTAGACACATTATAATGCCAATAAATTTTTGTATTAACAGTAGTATTTAAATATCCACCATTTGTGAAACGGCGTCATTAAAATTGTTAGAAGGATATGCTTTTGGTTTTTACCTTTTTAAGAAATCGGCGCTTGGGATGGTATATGGTATAGTTAGTAATAAGGAAGAATAGTAGCAAGAATGCTTTTGCAGCTACATTTTAAGCTTTTTAACAACTATTTTTTTCAGAATGGATTTTAAAATGAAATATAAATTTTGTTTTGTTTTTTAAATTCAATTCCTACTGTTAATTAACGTACAACAACATTGTTAAAAATTTATATATATTTACATTGACATATTGCTATTTAATTGAGATTATTGTATTGATAAGTTTTTATAACAAAAAGCATACTATTACTATTGTGAGGTGATTTTTTGGACTACCCTTATCAAAACCAGTATCTTCAATACATGAATACTATTCAAGAAAAAAATAAAATAACGATCAAAAATAATGATTATCATCTAAAATCATTCTTCTATTACGAATCATTGTATAATCGTTCTTTTATTGAATCAGGTTATCACGTAGATTCAATTGTTGAAAGTGATATAAGAGAGTTCCTAGTATATATAGGTGATTTACGTAATTTAACAATTGGATCAACTAATCAGTACTTATATTCTATCGCGGGATATTATAAATATTTATTTAGAACCGAAAAAACCAAGGTTCTTCCTACTTTGGATGTAATTGGACTTCCAACAGTTGGATCGTATAAAGTTACGATTTATGATGTTGGATGGATCGATAGTTTGCAAGATTTATTAGAAAATGAACGTATTGACTACTATACCCGTTTTTTCCTATTGTTTACTGCAAGGTTCTATAAACTAAAAGAAATTCTAGCAGAAGATTTTTATAAAATTGCTAACAAAGAGATGAAAAATGCTCCTGAATATCAGCAAATATTTTTTTACAAATTTAGGAACAGAATACGTCCCCTTCAACAAAAATATAAAACGAAGGCATTATTAATTCAGCGTAGATCTCAAAGCAAAGATAATTACTTGATTTCGACAAACCAACAATTATCAAGATACTTGCAGCGTGATAAAAAATGGTTTCCTTTTATTACAAAAACACGGGAATTATATCGTACAAATATTATTTATTATTTGGAAACTCATCCTGATATTAGTGAAGCTGTTCTTAAAGAAACTTTGCACATGAACCAACAAACTCTTGATTGGTATCGTAGGTTAGCTAAAAGATACTTTAAATGATGTTAATCCCTTTATTTGCGGGTTTTTTTGTATTATTGGTTTTGTTTGCTACGTTTTAGTAAACCAATATAAACACATAAAAATATACAAAAATTTACAAATAAAAACAGTAATTTATTAAGAAATAAAAAGTAAAATACTTCCAAAAAAAAACGAAATAAAATCATTGTGTTTTTTACGTTGTTACGTTATAATGTAATTAAGGCTAAGGGATAAATACCTGCCAAAAATATCGTAATTTAAATACTAGTAGAAAATTTATTTTAGAAAACGAAAGGAAGTTGAACTCAATAATGACTGAAAAAAATGACATATTAGACCAAAAAGCTATTGAAGAAAAAGTAGCTAAAAAAACATCAAATAAGGTTTTCAGAGATGGATTTGATGACATTCAAAAGAAAGCTCTTAAAATCGACAAAAAAAGAAAGGATATGTTGAAAAAAAGGTATGAATTTATCGGTAAAACGGTAGCTAAAGAATTAGGCTATAATACCAGTGGTATTAATTCACCTAACTTTGATATTTTACTAGCCGCTGTTATCATGGGAGCTGAAGCATATAAAGAAAAATATCCCAATAATGTTAAGGAAGATATCAATAAAAAACGCCGAGAAGCATATTTGATTATAAATGACGACGAGAAATAATTTCTCTAAGCAAAAAGTACTAGGACCATGTATAATGATTGGTTTCTAGTACTTTTATTTTGGTTTAAGTTAGTAATTTACTAAAGTTGAACTGTTTAATTTTACTTTGTTTATCTTCATTTTTTACATCTCTTTGGTCTTTTGCCAATCGATTAGCGTTATATTTCGCAAACATAATTCTGTGCTATTGGGTATATTAGACACTGCTCTTTGCTTTACTGGTGGGAACATAAGAATTATGCTGAGCACTAACTTTACCATCAAAGCCTTTATGAATAAGATAAAAAGGCGAGGTCTATTTCATGACCTCACCTTTTATTTTTGGTATATTAGTCTCTCTTACGACGACCAGTCCAAGCAAGACCAATCATAGAACTTAAGGCAACTAAACTAGCACCTAAAGTTACACCAAAGCTGTCTTTTTCACCAGTTTGTGGTAAAGCACGTTGGCTACGGTTAGTGTTATCGCTAACTGTCTTCATGTTTACTTGCTTGCCTGTTGTGGCAGAGATAATTGCACCTGTCTTAGGATCGACCTTAACACCTTTAACTACTTTGGCATTTTGATCGTATACAACACCATCTTTAGCAAACCAGTTGCTGATGATTGTTCCATCTTCGTTCTTAACAAAGTTTCCTTCGACGTGTAACCCACTCTTCTTAGCAAGTTCCTTAGCTTGTTCAGCTTGCTTTTTAGCTAATTCTTGAGCTTTAGCTTCTTCTTCAGCTTTTTGAATTGCTAATAAGCTATCAAGGACACGTTGTGCCTTAGTTAATTGGTCCTTAGCATTGTCTAAAGCCTTCTTCTTTTCATCAAGAGTTTCCTTTGAATTATCAAAGGCTTGTTGTGCTTCAGTCACATTTGTTTGTGCTTGTTCTAATGCCTTTTGAGCATCTGCAAGCAATTGTGGAGCATTCTTTAAGTCAGAAAGCTTTGCTTGTAAGTCTTTCAACTTAGCTTGTTCGTCTGCCAATACCTTTTGAGCTTTAGTTACTTCACCTTGCTTGTTATCAAGGTTCTTTTGAGCTTGATCTAACGCTTGTTGAGCTTTCACTTGTTCGGCTTTTAAGTTTTCTAATGTAGCCTTGTCGTCTGCTAACTTAGTCTTAGCTTCGTTTAAGGCTTGTACCTTTTGTTTTGCTACATCTCCTGCGTTATCTAATGCTTTTTGTGCCTTAGATACTTCTTCTTTGTCCTTAGCTACATCAGTTGTAAGACTCGCTACCTTACCGCTTAATTCAGATAACTTAGTCTTGTTGTTTGCTAATTCTTTTTGTGCATCTTCTAAGTTTGTCTTAGCTTGGCTAAGTTCCTTTTGTGCTTTATTTAAGCTATCTTGTGCCATATCACTTGCAACATTCTTTGCGCTTTGATCTTGGTACAACTTAGTTAATTCGCTTTGAGCATCTGATAATGCTTTTTGTGCATTTTCTAAGTTCTTTGCCTTTTCTTGTGCATTAGCCGTAAATGAATTTAATGTATCAGTAGCTTGCTTCAAGGTATCGTTAGCTTTATTCAAGGAGTCTTGTGCATCCTTTTCTGCAGCTGTAGCAGTAGCTAAGTTAGTTGATGCTACAGCTGCGTTATTCTTAGCTGTGTCATTTGCACTCTTTGCTGAATCGTATGCAGCTTGTGCATCCTTTTGAGTTTGAGACGCTTGGTTTGCTTTTGTTTGAGCATTAGTCAAGTCTGACTTTTGTTGTCCTAAAGTAGTAGACAAGTCTTGCTTTTGTTGTAACAACTTATCGTTGGAGTTACTGTTACTGTATGGAGTTGTATTGTATTTTGAAAGTTTACTTTCATTTACATCCAATGTTGGTGCGTTGTATTTTACATCATCATAAACATATGCAGTGTTAAAATGCAAAGTTCCATCACTAGTCATAGTAACAGCAAATTGTTGTGGATTAGAATAAGTACCTGCAAACACGGCATTTGGTCCCACTGTACGAGAACCAGTAATATCTGATGTATGTCCATATTTTGATTCTGCATCGTTGAATAACATCATGGTGATACCGTCGTATACACCTTTTTTCAAGTTATCTAATGTTGTTGTATACTCTTTGTTCCTATCCATTGGATGATCATTAACATCATAAACATATCCGTAAACAAGATCTTCACCTATAGTAATTCCATATTCATTTCCAACCTTAACTAAGGCTTTTTTATCATGTCCAAACATAAGTCCGTCATCGATAACCATCCCATCATCCATATATGCTTGATCCACAGCTTTACCAAAAAGAATGCTTGCATCTGATGTTACTAAATCGTATGCTCCGACTTGGCGACGAATTGGGTTCAACAATGAAGCGGCGAATAAAGATAACTCCTTAATCGTTTCATTATCTAGTAAACCATTTTTAGCAATGTGAACGATTTTTGCTTGGTCAGCTTTGTTAGACTTAAATGTATTAAGACCATTGGATTCTTGCCAAGTTGATGAAAGGTATCCTTTAGAAATTTGATCTAATTTGTCAAAATTTGATAGCCGTTGTTCACCTAAATGCTTTTTCAATTCATCAATGTAACCATTAGGTAAAACAATAGTATTAACGTTGCCTAAAGTGTCGTTAACGTTGTCCAGTTCTTTTTGCGTGTTAGCAACTGCATCCTTAGCATTTTGTAATTCACGTTGAGCTTGTGAACTAGCATTTACTGCATTGTCTAAGGTTTTCTTTACGCTATCTAATTGCTTAGTTGTATCTGTCAATGCTTGTTGAGCTTTGTCATTTGCTACCTTAGCGCTAGATAAGTTTGCCTTAGCTACGTTTAAAGCATTATTCTTAGATGTTACATCATTTTTAGCATCTGCAACTGCTTTTTGCGCATCCGCAATGCCAGTATTATTAACAGCATTTTGAGCATCTGTCACGGCTTGCTTTGCGTTAGATACAACATTTTCTTGGGCTTTGGCAGCGTTATCAGCTTGTGCCTTTTCTGACTTGGCTGTGTCCGCTTTGGCTTGTAAGGAGTCTGCCTTAGCTTGTGCATTAGAAACACTCTTTTGCGCATCGTTGACCTTTGTTTGAGTAGAATCAACTTTCTTTTGAGTTTCAGTTACAGATTGTTCAGTAGAAGCCAATTCCCTTTCGTCAGAGACTTGCTTATTTTTAGCGTTTTCTAAGTTTTGTTGTGCTTTAGTAACACCGGCGTTGTCTACTTCCTTTTGAGCAGAGTCAACTGTACTTTGGTCTTTAGACACAACATTTTCTTGCGCTTTAACGTTATCTGTGGCTTTAGCAAGAGATACCTGTGCATCTTCTACGCCTTTTTGTGCGTGAACAACATTATCTTGAGCCTGATTAACTTGTGCTTTTGCAGAATCAACTACTTTTTCTTGATTTTCAATCGCACTTTCTTGCTTAGTAAGATTTTCAGGAGTAGCTTCCTTTGCATTATCTTGAGCGGAAGTTAAATTGTTCTTTGCGTCATTTAAGGAATTTGTTGCTTGGTTAAGCGTAGTAGCGTCTTTGTCATTTACGACTTGAGCTTGGTTAACCTGTGTTTGAACATCGCTAACATTCTTTTGAGCACTGTTAACATTTACTTGTGCTTGTTCAACTGTTTCAGCTGAAGTAACTTGAGTAGTTTTGTTTTGATTATTTGTAGGGACGGAAGTTACTTCATCAGCTTGTGCCGTTGTGGCAACCCCTGCACCTACGGTAGCTAATGCTACTGCAACAGTAGCGGTCTTTTTAGAAACTTTATTCATAAAAGCATCCTCCTATAAGATATAATTTACTTTCTTTATTTTTATTTACAAGTTAATTGTAGCTCAATTTCCGCTACAAGTCAAGGATTTTAAAAAGGAATTCAAAATAAAATTTAGATTACATTTCAAAATTCTATTTAAGACAAACTTGCGAGAAGATTCTATGTTTTTTTGCGTTAGGAAAAATCATTTTTCCTACACTTATATTATATAACGTTTCGTTATATAGAACAAGTGTTTTTTACTTAAAACCAAATAAAAAAGCAAGTGGTTCAAACACTCGCTTATCATTACGATTGTTTCAGAATTTTACCTTTACAAGATAGTCCCGAACTTCTTTGTCCGTTAGAAAAAGAATATCTAGCAGATGCATAAATTTGATGTTTTTTCTTGTAAATTTTTCTTTCCCGGGACTTTGTTCTCCTAAACTACTTCTGATTTGGATATTTAGACTACTATCAACGTTACTACGAACAGTCCATTTATTTCTTCCAAGTAGAAAATCTCGATTCATAAGTTTTAGGTCATCAAAAATTTCTTGCATTTTGGCTTGGATTTCCTGTTCCTTTTTTTCTTTGTATCGTTTTAATCCTGCTTGTTTTTCAACATGTGTAGCTAAAAAATCATCATTTAAAGATGTTGTACTAAAATCGCAAAAGATGATGATACCAACCTCAGGAATTGTAGCTGTTTCAGAATAATACATAAATGCTTGCCCGTCTAAAATTTCAACATTCGCAAGATGTGAAATCATATTATGCTCACCTGCATACCGAATACGGGCGTTAAAACCATCAATTTTAAATCTCCCTTGTAGATTTGTCCCCTTTTGTTTGATAAGGGAATTTCTGAAAATGGAAGTTTTATCTTTAGCATTGATTATCTTATTATCTAGCAAAATGATAGAAATGTTCTGATCTAATGCCCCGTAAAATGTTTTAAAGATTATATCGTCTTTTGCATCATCAACTGGCTTAAAGTGAAAATTAAATCCGTCAAGACCTGATTCGAAGTAGAAGTATGGTTCCATTTCTGAAATCAATGGGTATTGGCTCGTTATCTTTTGTACAAAAATACCACCGTCAAGTTCAGAAAACTGAATAACATCGGATAGCTTAATACCAACTTGTTGTGCAATTTTCATAGGTATTCTGATACCTAATGAGGAGCCCCATTTTGATACGTTGCTAAGTATACTTTGAGGTTCATTATTCTCCATAAAAACTCTCCTTTTCATTCGTTTATTACACTACTAATAATTGTTTAAATTAAAAGTAAAGTAAATCAAATTTATACGTTTATTATACAACTTATTTTTTTACTTTCCAATAAATAGTGATTTTTTAGGTTATTATTGTTCAGTTTAACTGATATACAATACGAATAGTTTCAATTAAAAATACAAGTATATATATATTATGTTTTGTCGTAAAATATACGACATTTATTCTTGATTATATCACTGATATTGTGTTACTTTTAATTTATGAAAAATGCGAATGTTGTTACCTAAAAATTACGTGCTCCTTCTTTTGGGATAGTCGTTAACTTTTAATTTTAGTGCTACATCTGTGTTTTTTAATAACTTATTGAAAGGGAGAATAAAATTTTATGAAGAATAAAATTGTTAAAAAGAAGCGTACTTTAAAGCTTAATAGGGCGTACAAAGGCGTTGCCACAGGTGCAGCCGTTGCTTTAGGTACTTTCTTTGTTTCCGTTAAAGCTAATGCTGATGAAGCAGCCAACACTGCAACACCTACTACTCCAGTATCAGGTTCTGGTGT
>NZ_AZFH01000154.1:0-8404 GCF_001435735.1 Ligilactobacillus equi DSM 15833 = JCM 10991 | reverse complement strand
GGTTTGTCGAAACTTTGTTTAGTTTTCAAAGATCTACTCGCTGTCTTGCGACAACTACTATAGTTTAACATTCAACACTTTAATTGTCAAACATTTTTTTATTTTGTTATTCTCAAAAGTTTTCACCTTCCGTAAACAACAAATATCATTATACTAACCTAAGATGATTCCGTCAACATTTTTTGTAAAAAAAAGAAAAGTTTCACAACTTTTCTCTCCTTCATTCCTATTTAATTCGCGCCAAAAAGTAACGTTTCTTACCCTTCCGCACAATAACAAATTTTCCGTCGAAACTTTGACTTGGATCTAAAATATAGTCCATATCTTGAATTCTTTCACCGTTAATGTAAATAGCACCGTTTTTTAAATCTTCTCGCGCTTGACGACGTGATGGTTCAATCTTGGTTACATCTACTAACCATTCCACTAGGTTAGCGGGACTAGCATCAACTTCCACACTTGGCATTTTTTGGAAACCTTGTTCGATTTGGCTAGCAGTCAAATCTCCTACCTTTCCAGAAAAGAGAGCAGCTGAAATTTTCTCCGCTTCTTCTACTGCTGCCTGGCCGTGAACAAAGGCAGTTACTTCCTGCGCCAAACGTTTTTGAGCTTCACGCTTAAATGGTTCATTAGCTACCTTTTCTTCCAATTCCGCGATTTCTTCTTGAGATAAGAAAGTAAAGTACTTCAAGTATTTCACCACATCACGGTCATCTTGATTGTACCAGAATTGATAAAATTCGTAAGGGCTGGTCTTTTCTGGGTCAAGCCACACGGCCCCACCCGCTGATTTACCAAACTTAGTTCCGTCAGCTTTCAACATCAAAGGAATCGTTAAGGCATAAGCTTCCGCCTTGTTACCTTCTAATTTGTGGATTAAATCAATCCCCGCAGTAATGTTACCCCATTGGTCAGAACCACCAATTTGTAATTGAACATCATTGTGTTTCCAAAGATGGTGAAAGTCAACCCCTTGTAAAATTTGGTAAGTGAATTCGGTATAGGAAATCCCACTTTCCAAGCGGCTAGCAACCACATCTTTAGCCAACATGGTATTGATACTAAATAATTTCCCATAATCACGTAAAAAGTCTAACATACTTAATTGTGATAACCAATCATAATTGTTGACAATCGTAATGTTGTCTTCCCCAAAAAGCTTCTTCATTTGTGCTGTTAAAGCTGCTTCATTGTGGTGCACTTGTTCCATAGATTGAAGCACCCGTTCCGTTGAGCGACCAGAAGGATCCCCAATTGAACCCGTCCCGCCACCAATTAAAATATGGGCCCGGTGACCAGCTTCTTGGAAACGTTTCAACATCATAAAAGGAATTAAGTGTCCAATATGCAGGCTGTCCCCCGTAGGATCAGTCCCACAGTAAAGCCCGACTGACTTACTATCTAATAATTTACGCAAACCTTCTTCATCTGACATTTGGTTTAAAGCACCGCGCCAGGATAATTCATCGATAATGTTCATATAATCCTCCTTAAAACAAAAAGTCCCCTTGGTCCAGAACCAAAGGGACGAAAAAATTTCCGCGTTACCACCCAGATTGCTGTCATAAAGACAACCTGCTTTGTCATCGTTAACGAGATGAACCGTGTTGACTCCATAGTGTAATTCAACTACCTACTATATCTTGGTTCGCAGCTTCCACCAAGTCTCTGGAACATTGCGCAGGCACCTACTATGCTACTTCTCTGTCAATATCACCAATATAGCGAACTTCCCTGCCCTTGTCAATATTTAGGTCAGCTTATTTTGCAATTCTAAAAGCCAAGTTTGCAGTCGCGATAGGAATTCACCTGAAAATAAACTTTCCAGCTGTCCTTGCCACAACATCTTAACTTCTACCAATAGTAGACAAACTACAAAACCAAAAAATATATGTTCACTTAAGCTACTCGTTTTATACCGTAAAAATTTTCCCCCCAAGTGCCAAGGCTTTTTTTGTAATGGCCAAAAAAAGCGAATACCATCTCGAGAAAAGCCATCTTCCAAAAGATGTAAAAGATAGCCCCAAGCAAACCAAAAAGGAACATACGCTAGCGATGCTGCCAGATAAGTTTGCGCAAAAACATTTCCCATAATATAGATAATTGCCAGTGCCAACAGCGAATGTGTCGCGCCACGGTGACCAAAAGTTTTGTTGGTGACCCGACTAACAATCTTGGCTTTTTGGCCCACATAAGACCGGGGATGGTCAATATCAGGAAAAAGACTTCCTAAAACCACAGCGCCTAGGTTAATCATCGTCAACTCATCGGTCACAGACAACATGGGCACCGCAAAAGTCATGGAAGTTACTATATGCGTTTTATATTCCATCGCTTACTTTTCTTTCTATAAGTATTACTTCCATTGTAATACGAAAAGTGGAAACTGGCAAAACTAGGCTAATTGCGCCTTAATTTGACGCACCATTTCTAACTCTTCGTTAGTTGGTACTACCATAAATTTAAAAGTGGCATCCTCTGGTGAAATAATTCCCTCTTCAATGCTTTCATTTACTTGACTATCAATCTTTAGTCCTAAGAAAGACAATTTATCCGCTAAAGCCTGGCGTAGCCAAGGATTATTTTCACCAATTCCACCAGAAACCACCAAGGCATCCAAGCCACCTAATTCCGCCATGTAACTACCGACGTATTTCACAATGCGATTTACAAAAATGTCCAAGGCCAACTTAAATTGCGGATCAGCCTGGTTGGCTACAATATCACGCATATCATCAGACTTTTCCGTCAAACCTAATAAACCAGACCTACTGTTGAAAATGTCCAAGACTTCTGACGCGCTAAGATTAAGTTTTTCCATTAAGAAAGGTACTAGTGACGGATCTAAATCTCCCCCACGTGTTCCCATCGTTAAACCAGTTAACGGAGTAAATCCCATAGAAGTATCAAAAGCCCTGCCATCCTTGATAGCAGCTACCGATGATCCACTCCCCAAATGCAAAGTAATTAGCTTTAAGTCTTGAGCTGGCTTATTTAACAATTCAGCAGTACGTTTCAACAAATAAGTATGACTAATACCATGTTCCCCATAACGACGGATTTCATATTTCTTGGTATATTCGTAAGGAATACTAAAAATTGCATTCATCTCTGGTAAATCTGTGTAGAATTGACTATCAAAAACCGCATATTGTGGTGTTTGAGGCATGACACCTTGCATCAATTCAATATACTTAGCTTCCATCGGATTATGTAATGGCGCATGATCTTTTAAGGCTACAATTTCTGCTAACACGTCTTTCGTAACTAAAGTTGCGTGACGAAACTTCATCCCCCCGGCAACCACACGGTGACCAACAGCGGTAATTTCTTCTAATTGGGCAATCTTTAAGGTAGCCAATTTTTCAATGATTAACTGCGCAGCTTGCTCGTAACTTAAATTAGCAATCTCTTCCTTCATAGTTTGACCAGCAAATGTTACTGCAAAATTTGCCTTAGGTTGACCAATCCTTTCAACCAAGCCTTTGGCAATTACCGCTTCATTTCCTTGGGAAAATAGTTTCCATTTCACCGACGAACTCCCGGCGTTAAGCAAAAGTATCTTTGACATCTTTTTACCTCATCTATTCAATAATCTTTATCTATTATACCGTAACTCAATGACCATGACCGCTAAGGTATCCGCTTTATATTTACAGTAATATTACAAAAAACAATAAAAAGTAAACTTCTTGCCACCTATCTGTTATTTTTCTTCGTTATACTAGGTCCTGTAATTAAGTTTGTAAGATAAAACTTAGCAATGATAACTCTATAGATAACAACGAATTTTCCGGGGAGGAAATAAATTATATGAATTTAAAAAAAGTTATTGCATCATCAGTTGCACTTTCAGGAACTATCGCCGCTACAGGGATTGCCGCTAATGCCGACACAATTGTCGTACAAAACGGTGACACACTATCAAAGCTTGCCCACGAACACAACACCACAGTTGATGAAATCGTGAACGTTAACAAACTATCTAACCGCGACTTAATTTTCGTTGGTGACAAACTTGAAATCAATGATACTGACGGTAAAACAACTACTGCCGCACAAACAGCTACAACCACTACTAACAACCAACAAACAGCCACTGCCCCAGCCCAACAAGCAGCTCCAGTGCAACAACAAGGAACACAACCTGCTGTTACTTCTAGTGTAGCTGGTGGTGATGCTGCTGCTAAAGAATGGATTGCACAACGTGAATCAGGTGGTTCATACTCTGCAGCTAACGGCCAATACATTGGTCGTTACCAATTATCCGCTTCATACTTAAACGGCGATTACTCTCCAGCTAACCAAGAACGTGTAGCTGACCAATATGTCGCATCTCGTTACGGCTCATGGTCAAATGCCCAAGCATTCTGGCAATCACACGGTTGGTACTAAGATAAAAAACTGACAGAGACATAGCACGTATTCATTAATTTGGATGCGTGTTTTTTTATTTTATAACAAAAATTGTACTGTCAACTTTACGTCATCGGAAGTGAAATACGCTAAAACTCCCCTTTCTACCGTAACTAAACACAAAAAAGGACTAACTTTCGCTAGTCCCCACGCTTACGGTCAGGTAATCAGCCTAACCAATTGTGCATTAACTAATATTCGTAGTTTTAGTATAACACCAATTGTCTACATATGCTATAATTTTATTTGTGCATTAGGTCTAATCAACCAATAGTACTAGAAAGGAGGAAACTCCTTTGACGTTATTACTAATATTCGTAATTGTTCCATTTGGAACACTCAAAAAAGTGTTTAAGAAGTTACTAAAGTTTTTACTTGAGGACTAATTAAGTACTAGGGTGCTATCTTCGGATAGCGCTTTTTTGTATTCAAGCGAAGATTTTGCCAGAGACTTTTCTTTCGAGTTTGAAGATTGGTGGGCAAACCTTTTAGATCAAGATTAAGCCTACGAAACGGAGATAGAGTATGAAAACAGTTCAAGAACACCTAAAACAGGCGAATATTGATAACCTTATTAATGCATTTTATTACAAGTATCCAGCAAAACTAGACGATTTTGCTGACGATGTTACTATTGCTCAAGCCAAGAAATATAATTATGATTCCATGTATATGTTTATTGAAAACTTGAAGAAAACCCCAATTACACCTAACAATGATGATAAAACTTGGATTTTTTACGTCTATCACAATATAAACGACTACATGCCCGAACCTATATTCAATTTAACGCCTCTAAAGGAATTAAAAGAATTAGGTTCTCAAGCTTATAGTTACGCTTATGAATTTACTCCTCAAGCAGAAGTCTTAGGCTATTTTATTGCTGAAAACAAGCTTACCACCTACTATTTAGAGGATTTATTAGTTGAAATTCTTTACGAAATGTCTTTTTTCGGTCTAAAACAAGAAGAATTACCTGTAGAAAAAACAAAGTTAGATGAACAAATTAAAGAGTTTAAGGCTACGAATCCCAACCAGTTAAGCGTTGATGACTTTTTAGAAAATACAAAGCTTGACCACTTTACGGCTGAAGAAAAAGTATACGAAAAACAAGCATTTGACGCTAAGATGACGCTTGGTGAACTGTCCATGAAACGAGCTATCAAAGAAATATGTAAGAACAAGTAAGCGTATAATCATCAAATCCCCTCTTGACTTAGAGTGAACTCCAAGTTCTATATTATAGTTAGTTGTTGGAATCAAAGATTTATACTTTTTATTACCAATAATGTAAAATCTAATAAATTATGGGAGGCATTTTCTATGAAAACACTCGTTATTTATTTTTCCGAAACAGGAACGACCAAAAAATGCGCTCAAATAATTGCTGATGCTACTAACGCAGATTTGTACGAAATTAAAGCAAAAATTCCTTACACAAGTCAAGATAGAAATTGGCATGATAATGCGAGTCGCTGTAATCAAGAACAAGCCGATGATACCTGTCGACCAGCATTTGTCGGAAATCTACCTGACCTTTCCAAGTATGAACGTATTCTTATCGGGCACCCAACTTGGTGGGGAATTCCACCACGAATCATTCAAACGGTACTTGACCATTTAGATCTTACCACTAAAAATTTAGGAAGTTTTGCAACGTCTGGTGGCTCTACTTACCAAAAGGCACAACCGATTTTTGACAGCTACACAGCTAAAAAGCATATCACAGGTGAGGTCTTAAACTCCCCCGATGCTATCAACCGCTGGCTCAAAAAATTAAACTAATTAACAAAGTAACAGACCGATTTAATCAAAGATTGGAGACTTATTATGCTTCTTGAAAAAATTACCTCCCCCGAAGATGTTAAAAAATTATCACATGAAGAACTACAAACTTTAGCTGATGAAGCACGAAAAGCTTTGCTAGAAAAAACCAGTCGTCATGGTGGACATAACGGACCTAACTTTGGCGTTATTGAATTAACAATCGCTCTTCATTATGTTTTCAATTCACCTAAGGATAAGATTATTTTCGATGTATCACATCAATCTTATGTCCACAAAATGCTGACCGGTAGAGCCCAAGCCTTTTTAGACCTAGCCCACTACGATGACGTTTCAGGTTACACTAATCCCCATGAAAGTGAACATGATTTATTTTCAATTGGTCACACCTCAACGTTACTTGCACTCGCATCAGGTGTCGCCAAGGCACGTGATTTAAAAGCCGAAAATAGTAATATTGTAGCCGTAATTGGTGATGGCTCCATGTCTGGTGGGCTCGCTTACGAAGGACTTAACCAGATTGCAACCGAAGGCACTAATACTATCGTTATTTTAAATGATAATGAACAATCAATTGCTACTAACCCAACTGGTGGACTCTACACAGCTCTAAGAAAACTGCGTGAAAGCAAAGGCAGCGCCAATGATAACCTATTTAGAGCGCTAGGCTTTGATTACCACTACTTGGAAGATGGTAATGATTTAAAAAGTCTGATTAAACTTTTAGAAGAAGTTAAGGATACCGACCACCCTGTCTTCCTGCATCTTCATACCCAAAAAGGACATGGTGTGCCCTTTATGGAACAAAATCGCGAAGCTTTCCATGCCGGTGGTCCCTATAATCCCGAGACCGGAGCTTACCTCACCGGTAGTCAAGTTGGCGAAACTTATGATAGTATCACAACTGATCTGGTACTAGATAAAATCGCTAAAGATCCCACTGTGGTCGTTGTTAATGCGGGAACTCCAATGTTCATCTTTAATCAGGAACAACGGAAACAAGCGGGAAAGCAGTTCGTTGATGTTGGGATTGCTGAAGAGGAAGCTGCTACTATGACTGCTGGTTTAGCTAAAAACGGTGCTAAACCAATTTGGGTTGTTACTTCGACCTTTATGCAACGCGCCTACGATCAATTATCCCATGATATTGCACTTAACAACCAGGCCTCCACTATTTTAGTATACATGGCCTCTGCCAACGCTATGAATGATGAAAGTCACCTTGGTTTCTTTGATATTCCATTCTTATCGCATATTCCAAATATGGTCTACTTGGCGCCAACAAATAAGGAAGAACACCAAGCAATGTTGGACTGGGCAATTAACCAAAACCAACATCCCGTTGCTATTCGGGTCCCAGTGGGTCCCTTGGTCGAAACAGGTATCAAGGATACAACCGATTATAGCCAACTCAATAAGAACAGGGTAATTCAAAAAGGATCAAAAGTTGCATTATTTGGTTTAGGTAATTTCTTCCATCTTGCCGAACAAGTTGCCAAAGTTTTAAAAGCCGAACATAACATCACTGCAACGGTGGTCAACCCTCGCTTTATTACGGGACTTGATACTAAGCTTCTTGATAGTTTAACTACTGATCATAAAGTTCTTGTTACACTCGAAGATGGAATTCTTGAAGGTGGCTATGGACAAACTATTGCTAGTTACCTTGGTAATTCGGACTTAAAGGTTAAAAACTATGGTATCGACAAAGCCTTCCATGACCGCTATGATGCCACAGAATTATTAGTCGCCAATGGAATCACCGTAGAAAATATCGTAGCTCAAATCTTAAATGATTTGAAATAATGCTAAATGTCTCTTACTCAAACGAACAACCGTAATTAAATTAACTGCAAAAACGTTTAAAAAAATAATCCACCGCTAGAAATCAACGCTGATACAGCATTAATTTCTAGCGGTTTTTATAACTATTTTGTTTCAGGTAATATTTAACTTTTCTCTCAAATTGCAAATATAAGTTAGCCACTTTATCTCAAAAAGATACTTCTTGATTCTAAGAAGTAAGTGAAAGTACTTCATTGTACAAGTAAACAGATTCGGCAGAGTAACCACCTAAAAGCTTTCGTGGGTAGTCATTGATTGCATCTTCTACGAATTGAATGTAGTCATCAGTATATGATGAAATAGCAGTACTTTTATGGATAAATCGTCTAATAATACGAATTACATTCTCATTTGAACC
>NZ_AZFH01000025.1:0-357 GCF_001435735.1 Ligilactobacillus equi DSM 15833 = JCM 10991 | reverse complement strand
TTTCGGGGCGTGTTTGGTTCATATCCGTAGAAAATTTGTTGAGATAGCCAAAGCTCTGAGAGGAAAAACGCATTCTGTAGCCCGAGAAGCGACAGTCCTACTCGGGAAAGTATTTCATGCGGAGAAGCAGTTGGAATATAAAACAGCAGAAGAAAAAGTAGCAGCTAGAAATAAAATTGTGAAGCCACTACTGGATGACTTCTATGAATTCATTTCTCAAGTTAATACTCCAAGTGGTCAATTGAAAAATGCGATTAAATATTCTTTTGATCAAAGAAGTAGACTTGAAGAAATTTTCAGAATAGGAGGCATGCCATTATCAAACAACGAAGTTGAGCAATGCATCCGCCCAACTAC
>NZ_AZFH01000153.1:0-243 GCF_001435735.1 Ligilactobacillus equi DSM 15833 = JCM 10991 | reverse complement strand
AATTATCAAGAGTGAGTGTTAAAAGAGCGTAAGGAAGAAAATAAAGGGGTCAGAGAGGAAATTAGGAGAAAAGTTACATAGGGGATGTAAGTAAACCCAAAACATATCATAGTATTCAGAAACATTGATTTAGCAGCGTTTAGAATTTTTCTGTCAAAGCTTGCGGTTATTAGTGGATAAACCATAATAAGAGCATAGGTTGAAGTAAAAAACAAGACCTAATCACTTATCAAAAAAGAAAAA
>NZ_AZFH01000152.1:0-451 GCF_001435735.1 Ligilactobacillus equi DSM 15833 = JCM 10991 | reverse complement strand
ACACGCAAGTGTCGTGAGTTACAAGCCCCCGAACTTGTTCGGGGGTAGTTGACTAAGACGAGACCTAATTTGTACGTATAATGTGAATATAATAAATTTTGTAAATATATTACAAAACTTAAAATGACCTCTTGGTCAATAGTACGGTTAAAACAAGTGTAAAAAATATGTTGGATTACCTGCTTGAAGGTTGCATTTATTTCTTCACCGTGTACGTAAGAAAATTCTAACTCAGGCTTTTCAATAAACAAATCTTTATAGTTTAAAGTATTACGAAAAACATAAAGCATGAGACTTTTTCGAAACTTTCCCCAATTATCAACTGCAGGTGGCAAAATCTGTGTGATTTTTTCTTCAAGTTGTGCATATGGTGAAATTTGATAAATATAATCGTCACGCTAATTGCTAGTTTGTAATACTTCCATTTTTTGTAAATTGTACAGTGTTATGA
>NZ_AZFH01000151.1:0-447 GCF_001435735.1 Ligilactobacillus equi DSM 15833 = JCM 10991 | reverse complement strand
TGTCACATCATTTAGGGAATAAGTAACAGTTTTTGGTTGTTTTAAAACTGGTGGGGTATCAAATGGTAAGTCGGCCGCACCAAATGAAATCCATTCGTATACAGGCATACCCTTGTTACTGTACCCAACTTTGGAAGTCCCTACTATATCGTGGGGAAGCCATGACCACGAGAACGTATCAACATTTTTTAACATTGTAAACGATTGGTTTGGTCTATCTTGTTCAGTTGAGCCTTCTCCGTATGTCCCCTTATCACGATAATATGCGTAAGAACTATTATCCGTGTCAATAGTTACTTTAGAGCCATTTAACGTACCTACAACGTTCCCCTTAACAAGAACATCTTGGTCAAAGTCCAAATCTCCAACTCCAACTAATAAATATGGAATAGTTGTTTGAGTTTTTGACCCCGCTTTATAAAATTCCCAATGTCCTTCCGTGTGATA
>NZ_AZFH01000024.1:0-205 GCF_001435735.1 Ligilactobacillus equi DSM 15833 = JCM 10991 | reverse complement strand
ATGGTTTAACTCAAGCGCAATGGTTAAGTACACGCAACTGGACGTGTCCTTATTGCCACAAAAACCACGATAGAGATATAAACGCTAGTTTAAATATCTTAAATCGTGGTCTAAAACAATTAAATATCCAGTAGGGCAGGAACTGTCCGTGGTAAGATAGCTAAGTTCTGTGAGTTAGGTTTTGGAATACCATATAACATCCTAA
>NZ_AZFH01000150.1:0-255 GCF_001435735.1 Ligilactobacillus equi DSM 15833 = JCM 10991 | reverse complement strand
ACCTTGAAAAGCGTATCAAGAAAGAGGAAAAGCGAATTAAGGACAAACAAAAAGGCGAGGAATACTGGAAAATTGTAGTTATTTGGAATGAAGATAATGTAGATGATTTAGTATACGGTTATTAACAAGTAAAGCCCTTCAAATAAGGGCTTTTTTTGCATAATGAATTAGTTAGTAAAAATCTCAGATTTTGGTAGAATGTTAATAGTTGTATGATTTTAGACCTCATAGGAGTTTTTTAGTATTGGGAGGATT
>NZ_AZFH01000149.1:0-4624 GCF_001435735.1 Ligilactobacillus equi DSM 15833 = JCM 10991 | reverse complement strand
TGATTAGTCGTTAAAAATCTCATTTTAACTTGTCCGTTTTCTTGACGCAAGACCAACCAGCTATATACTTGTGCATAACTCACATCATATTTTTCGGCTGTTCTATGGTAATTAATATCATGTTTAATCAAGAATTCAATGATTTCTAGGCGTTCTTCAAAGGTAGTTTTTCTGGTTGAATTTCTTTTTTTAGTCAAATTTAGGTCTCTCTTTCTAGGCTGATAAGCCTTTAAGGTACCTTCATTATACCGCTTTATCCAGTTATATAGTTGTGTATGAGATTTTAATCCATTTTTTATTGCGAAGTTTAGTAAAGAATCTCCCGATTCCATAAATGCTGTAACTAAAGAAATTTTAAAGTTAAGAGTATAACTTTGGTTAGTACGCTTACTTTTAAGTCCTTCAATTCCTTGATATTTGTATAATAGACACCATTGTTGGATGGTTCTATTATTAATTGAATACTTTTTAGAAATTTCATATATATCTTTTTCTTTAGCCTCTTTTAAAATAGATAGTTTTTGTGCTGAATTAAATTTTGGTTTTCTTCCCATAAAAAATACCCTCCAAGTATTTAGATGATTTTGTATATTTCATCTGTATACTTAGAGGGTATTATAGCCCGTCGTTCCTTGTTTTTAGGATTTTATTTTCTATTAACCCTAATGTTTTTTGGGGCAACGATTTTGGTACAAGTTGATCGTCTACTACAGCAAGGAAATTTTTGGGGTGTTTTGCTGATGTTTCTAGCAGTGCTGATTGTGATTTTCTTTTTATTGGTACCATTTTTAGTAAGTTTAATCTTAATTACTAATGGCTTGCGTTTAGCGCGACAAACGAGTTACTCCTTTGGTAATCTTTTGGCTTTGTTAGCAGGGATTTTACTTTTAGCAAACTTAGTTATTTGGCAAAGATTAGACCAATTATTTGCCAGTTGGGGTCTAATTTTTAGTCATATCTACCATATGTTGGATTTGGTGATTATTTATATTCTCTTTCTATTAACCATGTTTACCGTAACTAGTTGGTTAAATTTGTGGCACTTACCACAAACTAAAGAAGATTATTTAATTGTTCTCGGTGCTGGCTTGATTGACGGAAGAGTTTCGCCAGTTTTAGCTAAACGTATCGATAAAGCAGTCGCCTTATATCGTAAAGCTTCGGGTGCTAAATTGATTATGTCCGGAGGTCAAGGAGCCGATGAGTCTCGACCTGAAGCAATAGCTATGGCAGAATATGCCCAAGAATTGGGAGTACCTGTTACAGATATTTTATTGGAGTCAGCTTCGACTAATACTTGGGAAAATATTCGTTTTTCCCAACAATTAATTCCTAAAGGAGCTAAGGTTGGGTTAGTGACCAATAGTTTTCACGTTTTACGAGCGCTCTTATTTGCTAGAAAAGAAGGGCTAGCTTGTCGAGGATATGGGAGTCATAGTAAATTTTATTTCACCTTAAATGCTTTTATTCGGGAATTTGTGGGTTATTTAGTTTTAAAAAGGAAACTAGCTTTAGTAGTTTTAATTTTGTTAGAAACATTTTATGTTGTGATTCAAATTTTTAACCGCTAGGATTAAGGAATTTTCTAAGATTGAAGTTACTATTAAAATAGAGTAAAATTAGCTTGTTTACGAAATTGAAAGTAGGATATTGAGATTGAAAGAAGAGACACAAATTAAAACGGTAGCTCAGGAAGCGAGCGCTAAAGAAAAAATGTTGCGTGGCTCGGCTTGGATGACGATTGCTAGCATGTTATCGCGTCTTCTGGGAGCTTTATATATCATTCCTTGGTATCTGTGGATGGGAGATAATGCCTTAACGGCTAACGGTTTATACACTAAGGGTTATACGGTCTACAGTATTTTTATTATGTTATCAACTGTTGGTATTCCCTCAGCCGTAGCTAAACAAGTGGCCCACTATAATTCTTTAAATGAGTATGGTATAGGTCAACGTCTTTACCGGAGAATGGTGCTATTCATGGCAGGCTTAGGGGTGTTGATGGCGGCAATCATGTGGTTTATATCTCCAGCTTTGTCGGCGGGGGATGCTCGAATGATACCAGTTTTTCGCTCATTAGCAGTGACGATTTTAATTATTCCGGTTATGAGTTTGACGCGTGGCTTTTTCCAAGGGTATCAAGATATGAAACCTTCGGCCATTTCCCAATTAGTTGAGCAATTTGCGCGAATTATCTATCTTTTAGGTTCGACCTTCTTGATTATGAAGGTTTGGCACGGTGGTTTCCAAAATGCCGTGGTACATTCCACCTTTGCGGCTTTTGTTGGTGCGGTGTTTGCGATTTTAGTTTTAGCCTATTATCGCCTGAAGGACCGCACTTCTTTCCATAAGTTAGCCCAAAATAGTAATCATCAACTCGAGATTTCTGATAAGACTTTAATCAAGGATTTACTTTGGCAGGCAGTGCCGTTTATCTTTATTGGGATTGCGATTACACTTTACAGTTTAGTGGATCAGTATACTTTCCCATTTATTATGTATTTGAGTAGTCACTACTCCACAGCTGAAATCGACAATATGTATGCTTTATTTGCTGGTAATGCCAATAAAGTAGTTATGATTGTGGTTTCCTTGGCTTTGGCAATGGCTGAGACCTCGATACCTCTTTTGACGGAAGCTAATACTAAAGGGGATCAGGAAAGTGTCCAAAAGCAGGTCGTAGAAATTCTAGAACTATTTTTCTTTATCATGTTACCATCTGCTTTTGGGATGGCAGCGGTAGCTCAACCTTTATATAATGTCTTTTACGGATATGGGCCTTATGGAACAGCGATTTTAAAGATTGCAGCTTTTACAGCGGTTACCCAAGGTTTATTCATGTTACTGGCGAATATGTTACAAGGTTTAAACCAAAATCGCCTAGCTATTAAATATATGTTATATGGTCTAGTAGTTAAATTAATTTTACAAGTTCCATTGACAGCTTACTTAGAAGCCTTTGGACCGTTAATTGCCACGGCAATTGGTCTCCTATTTTCTTCGGTTTTATGTTACCGCTACATGAAGTATGAGTTGATTTTAGATTTATCTTTCCTACAAACACGGATTAATTGGATTTTATTTGCGTCTATGTTGATGTTTGCGGTAACGGCCACACTAACATGGGGGTTAAACCAAGTGATTTCCAGTGACAATCGGCTATTTTCTCTGGTTGAATTAGTTATATGTGCCGGTGTTGGGGCCTTGATTTACGTTTACATTATGCTGAAAACACGGATTGCCGACAGTGCTTTAGGCACTAAGGTAGGCAAGTTAAGACAAATTTTGAGGATTAAATAATGCGAATTGATAAATATCTAGCCCATGCTTTAAATGTGGGGCGGACGGATGTGAAAAAAATACTCAAAGCTAAAAGGGTCCAAGTGGATGGCCAAATTATCAAAGATGGCAAGTTCCAAGTTACGGAACAAACAGTGCGGGTTGATAATCGGGTCATAACCTATCAGGAAAATTTCTACTATCTGTTGCATAAACCGAAAGGAGTGGTGACGGCTACTAAGGATGCCAGTCAAAGAACTGTTATGGACTTATTTTCAGTAGCAGACTATCGAGCTGATCTTTATCCGGTGGGACGCCTAGATAAGGATACTACCGGGCTTTTATTGATTACCAATGACGGCCCACTAGGTCATAAGTTGCTGTCGCCTAAAAAGCACGTGGCGAAGACTTACTTGGCTATGGTGGCTGGTGAATTGACGTTATCGGGTCTAGAGCGGCTTCGGACCGGCTTGGAGCTTAAAAACGGTGAACAAACGCAACCAGCCCAAGTGCAAGTGCGAGAACAAGATCCTAAGAATGAAGCTAGTTTAGTGGAAATTACCATTCATGAGGGCAAGTACCATCAGGTTAAGCGGATGTTTGCAGCTATTTCTTGCCGGGTGGTAGAACTAAAACGTTTAACAATGGGAAGTTTAAGTCTACCAGCCGATTTGCCCCCTGGCGCTTATCGACCTTTAACGGACTTGGAATTAGCACAGTTAAAAGGTTAAAAAAACGAGTTTCCTTTTTCATATGAGGGAGGAAACTCGGTTTTTTAGTTAGCGAAGCGACGCATAATGGTAGGGATGGTCTGACAAATTATAGAAGGTAAGGTGACATAGTTATCTTGACTGAGTTCTCGAGCCACATAAGAATGGAAATAGACAGCTGCGTCAATGACTGCGATGGAATCTTGATTATGAAACTGAGCTAAGAAAGCCGCTAAAATTCCAGTTAATGTATCTCCCATCCCACCAGTAGCCATATAAGGCCCTCCGATACTTAATTGGTGGATTTGATTATTTGGGTGGTAAATTTCGGTTTGAAATTTTTTTAATGAAAAAGGAGCGTAAATCCCCCTACTTTAGTGGGGGGATATAAGCTCCACTCGATAGCTCGTAAGAGCTATTTTGTTTTTTTCTAAATATTCTTTAGCTAATTTAGATAATATCTCTGAAACAGATGAATGTTCCTTGACTGCTTGTGTTTTCAAGCTATCATTAAGTTCAACATTCATATAGATATTTACCTTTTTTGTTTTCTGCCACAACACTTTCCTTGTGTAATTAAGTATATTTTGTTATAATATAACTGTACTAAAGGAGGTGAAAATCAATGAAAACAA
>NZ_AZFH01000023.1:0-235 GCF_001435735.1 Ligilactobacillus equi DSM 15833 = JCM 10991 | reverse complement strand
AATTGTTTACCATACCAGTTACACTTGTATTCAAGCATTGACTTAAAAGCATACCAAGCATTTGAACTAACTGCATTAGCTAGATTGTGATTTTTCATCATATTTTTTGATTTAAGATTTTCAATCACAATTACATCATATTGCTTAACTAATTCAGTTGTTATTTTATGAAGTGCATCATTTCTTTTATTAGCAATTTTAGCTTGTAATTTAGCTTTATTTTTTCTTGCTTTTT
>NZ_AZFH01000148.1:0-225 GCF_001435735.1 Ligilactobacillus equi DSM 15833 = JCM 10991 | reverse complement strand
GGAAAAAAAACTGAAAAATTGGCCGACGGCCAAATGTCACTTTTATCCGATGAGGATCTTGAAAATCTGGCCACAGAAGAGGACGAAACTACTGTGGTAATTGAGAAAACCGTGCCTACTCATCGCACTCCAAAAAAGAAAAAGTCATCGGGAAAACGCAATAAGATCTTAGATCAATTTGAACAACGAGATGTTATTCATGATGAACCAGGAAAGATGTGTAAA
>NZ_AZFH01000147.1:0-314 GCF_001435735.1 Ligilactobacillus equi DSM 15833 = JCM 10991 | reverse complement strand
CCATGGGGACAAAAGGTACAGAAAAACTAACTCTCAAAGATAGGGAATGGACTTGTCCTAATTGTGGTACATTCCATATTAGGGACATTAATGCCTCTAAAAATATTCTTGAAAAAGGATTAGAAAAACTAGCTAAGGAAAAAGAAAAAAGCCTAGCATAACTAGGCAGTCCGTTTGGCAACTTGCGGACTCTAAAGGCATTGGTAATTATCGTGTTAGACGTGATTACTTTGTAATCATGCAGTGATGTATCTATGCAAATTGTGGTCGGGTAAGCCGTAAGGCTTGCCTTCTCACAAGCCCCAGTCTTTAGA
>NZ_AZFH01000146.1:0-378 GCF_001435735.1 Ligilactobacillus equi DSM 15833 = JCM 10991 | reverse complement strand
TTAATGAAAAAGGAGCGTAAATCCCCCTACTTTAGTGGGGGGATATAAGCTCCACTTGATAGCTCGTAAGAGCTATTTTATTTTTTTCTAAATATTCTTTAGCTAATTTAGATAATTTGCGAGGTGCTAGTTGATTTAAGAATAAAAACGTTACTAGATCAATATTTATTAAAGATACAACCTAATTTCTGGCACATACTCGGCTATAAACTAATAGGAATATGGCAAAGTTTAAGGGCACCTTTTACTTAATAAAAAACAAAAATGCCCTAGTATCACTGATTATGTCAATGATACTTAACTAGCACCACGCACAGATAAGATCTCTGAAACAGATGAATGTTCCTTGACTGTTTGTATTTTCAAACTATCATTAAG
>NZ_AZFH01000145.1:0-205 GCF_001435735.1 Ligilactobacillus equi DSM 15833 = JCM 10991 | reverse complement strand
TTAGGATGTTATATGGTATTCCAAAACCTAACTCACAGAACTTAGCTATCTTACCAAGGCTAGTTCCTAGCCTACTAGATTTTTAATTGATTTAAGCCACGATTTAAGATATTTAAACTAGCGTTTATATCTCTGTCGTGGTTTTTGTAGCAATAAGGACACGTCCAGTTGCGTGTACTTAACCATTGCGCTTGAGTTAAACCAT
>NZ_AZFH01000144.1:0-2511 GCF_001435735.1 Ligilactobacillus equi DSM 15833 = JCM 10991 | reverse complement strand
CCGAACGAACGGACTATTAGTTTATAAACTAATAGTCCGTTCGTTCGGGGGTCATTCTGACCCCCTCACTCACTATTTTCTGCTCGCATTTATTTTTGTCCTCGCTTGATATTTCCTCAAAAGCATATCTCAAATTTTTTCATATTTCTTTTGAAATTCCTAAATTTTTTAACCCAAACAAAAAAGAGGCTCACGCCTCAATTTTTATTTAACAATTTCTTCTAAAATATAATCTGATACTTTCACAACATCATCTAAAACTTTTTCTTGATTCTCATATCCCATTTCTTTAAATTTTAAGCCATTTTTTGTCCACCCTGCCATATAAGAAACTGAATCCTCTTCGCTTTCCATTCCTAAACTTTTGGCCGTTAAATACGCAGTCATTTCTGCTTGTAGCTCTCCAATTTCATAACTATTTTCATCTAATTTCAACCCCAATTCCTTGCTGACCTTATTCTCATTTTTGGAGTGAAGAATTGCGTGAGCCGTTTCATGAATCAATACGTTTATTTTTTCATAATCCGTATTTTTAGGGTTCATAACGATTTTTTTGGAACTTGGAACATAGTAACCTTTGGCAAATCCTCCATTCCATTCTTCGAGAGCAGGATTTTCTAAAGTAACACCCAATCGATTTATTACATTTTCAACGCTTGAAATTATCTCCTGAGCTTTTTGAGTGTCAATTTCACGGTCAATATGCTTGTTTGCATACAATTTTGGCAACTCATCATCAGGCATATCGGTTTGTAAAGCATCAAACACACAAGCCCGTAAATTGAATGTAACCCAAGTACTAACTGGTAAAACTCCTTGAGCAATCAAATTTTTTTCTTGCTTAGTAGCATATTTTAAACTCTTTTTCTTACCATTGCTTACAAAACTCTTGATAACTACTGGCGTCCAAATTTTCAATGCTTTTTCACCTTTTTGAACTTGATATCCTGCATCTTGCCACCCCTTGTAACTTTTGACCGCTTTAGCACCTTGACGGTGTAATAAGATGCGGTTTTTAATGCTGTAGTTACTGTATTTTGACAAAAAAGTTAGTAACTCTTTCATATCTTCAGGACTGTTAGTTGCTTTCTCGATGCTTTCCATAACATCTTTTTGAGCTTTTTCTAATTCCTTTTGTTTTTGTAATTTTTGTGCTTCTGTTAACATAATTTTTTCCTCGCTTTTTTATTTTTTTAGATTATTTTTATTTAGTTTTGAGTTTTTCGCTTTCTCAACCTTACATCCTTATTATGGCAGCCCTCACAGGACTGACAAGCTTTGACAGACGTTGGTATATCAAGGATTATTCCAGTTTTTTACTTGATACGTTCATTCCTAAAGTAGGGGGATGTGAATCAATAATTTTGATAAAAAGCCCCTGCAGAGCAAGCAGGGGCTAATACTTTTTATGCAAACCAAGGATCGGTTGTCCCAATTACAGCGCCGTTATCTAATAAGGCGTAGCAACTGCCATCCATCTCATCTACAACCCTGTTAGCATAAGCCTCAATGTTATCCTCGATTTCTTCAATTTGTTCTTCAGTAAGCGCCATACCTTCACACTTCTTATAGTCAATCTCTGATTCCAATTCTCGGTATGCAAACTCAATCTTGGTAGGGAAGTAGAGAATGTCGCAATCTAAATCATCATAGCTTGTACTATCTACCAACTCTTTAGCAAGTTTAGGATAAGCATTTTTGAATTCTTGGAATCCTTCAAAATATTCTAATTCATAATCGTACATAGTGATTACCTCGCTCTTTTGTTTTTTAGATTATTTAGGTTTTAAGCCTTTCGCTTTCTCAACCTTACATCCCTATTATGGCATCCCTCACAGGACTGACAAGCTTTGACAGATGTTGATATATCAATAATTTAGATACCAAAAAAGCGTATAGTTTCTACTATACGCTTTACTCTCACATTAGGAAGTATCTGGTAAACTCTCTTGGTGTGTATGTATACCAGTCCCCATTATCATTAACAGCAATACATACTTTTACATTGACGGTTGCTAAATCATCAGGAACAGGTAAATCTAACTCACTATACCAATCTTCTGCATCAATCATATCAGCACCAACTTCATAATCACGGACAAATTCCTCAATGACAGCGACGGTTAACTCAAAAGTATCTTCAACCCAGATAGGCGTATAGTCCTCAGGTAACGTACGCCAATCCCTTTGTTTAATAGGGGTAGCATTGTATTTGTCTACTGCTCTTTGGAATTCTGATATCTTAGCTTTGACAATATCAATATCTACTTGTTCTTCTGGAATTATTACACCGTCCCAATACTCTTCGGTCATTAATTCACCGTCTACAAGCAATAATTTCATTTCACATTTCGCTCCTCACACGTGCTTTTTAGTTATAAGTTAACCTTACATGTTCTAATTATGACGTATACAGGAGGGATGACAAGCTTTGACAGAACACCAAAACCTGCGTATGAACTACACCGCCACTAAAGTGACGGGTTTCTGGGAACACTAAGTAGTGTTTAG
>NZ_AZFH01000143.1:0-269 GCF_001435735.1 Ligilactobacillus equi DSM 15833 = JCM 10991 | reverse complement strand
ACTAACACAGTAGAATCCTCCCCTGTTGTAATTAAGGTGGTAGAAAATACTGATGGCGTTAAGATTGACGGTACTTCTGTATCTCACAACCAAATTGTAACTTACGAAGGAACTTGGGACTTAACTGGTCTTAAAGGTCACTCATTCACTAAGCAAGAATTGAATAACACTTGGTCATTTGATGATGACTACGACCAAACTAAGTTAACTGCTAATACAGCAACACTTAAGGTTAAGGATGCTAAAGGTAATAACATTACCGACCAATT
>NZ_AZFH01000142.1:0-937 GCF_001435735.1 Ligilactobacillus equi DSM 15833 = JCM 10991 | reverse complement strand
ACCCTGTTAAGCTTTTTTTGCGAATTTTCAAATATTACGAACTAGCAAATCGCGTACTCAATTACATAAAGTGAGGGCTGTGGCAGAAAACAAAAAAGGATAAATATCTATATGAATGTTGAACTTAATGATAGCTTGAAAATACAAACAATCAAGGAACATTCATCTGTTTCAGAGATATTATCTAAATTAGCTAAAGAATATTTAGAAAAAAACAAAATAGCTCTTACGAGCTATCGAGTGGAGCTTATATCCCCCCACTAAAGTAGGGGGATTTACGCTCCTTTTTCATTAAAAAGCTTGTTTAGTGATAATTATTGAGCTAATATGAATTATTGATAATTCTATAGTTTTACATAATGGGGGACTTTTGTTTGAATAGAGAAATAAAAAAACGTTATAAAATGTATAAAGCAGGGAAGAACTGGGTAGTAGCGCCGCTTGTGTTTTTTGGCTTGATTGTGGGGATACATTCTGAGTTAAGAAGTGTTTCTGCTGACTCAATGTCAACAGCACAAGTCGAAGAAAAGGCGTCAAATAAAACATCGGCTGTCGTTGGTCAAGAGGATATAACGTTAAAGAATAGTGAGGATACTAGCCAATCAGAGGTAACTAAGGAAAGTGCTAATCAAGATAATATCAAAAATAAAGTAGAATCATCAGCGACAAAAAATGAAGTAATCGAAAATTCTAATGATGCTAGCATAACAAGAAGTCAAGTAACAGCAAATAAAGTTGAAACCAATAGCGTGGGCAATCAAGTTGATTCTGAATCAATTCACACCAATACACATGCTAATGAAGCAGCTTTTGATTCAGTTTATCTTAACGATGAAGGCCAGCTACATGTTGAAGGATGGCATGCAGCTGATGATTCTGAAAGTCAACAATCCGCTTGGATGATTGTTTATGATGCAACTACCAATCGTGAAATTAA
>NZ_AZFH01000141.1:0-483 GCF_001435735.1 Ligilactobacillus equi DSM 15833 = JCM 10991 | reverse complement strand
GGCACTATGTCCTGTCAAGTATACAGTTTAAATATATAAAATAGACTATGCGGTCTGATTGCGGAATTTTTCCGCAGTCAGACCGTTTTTTGATGCATAAGCTCTCTTTGTATTGAAATATTTTACACCTTCGTCAATCAGTCTCTTTAATTCTTCAAATGATTGTGGCTGTGGGTGTCGTTCCAGCCAAAGTAGTTTAAAATCATTCCACCATCTCTCCATAGGAGAATTTTCCCATGGATGTCCAGGATGAGACATGCTATGGACGTAGTTCATCTTTTCTAAATAGTGATTAAAGGCAAGTGAACAGTATGCAGCACCTCGATCTGTATGAACCATAGGTCTTACTCCTGGCTCTTTAGAGAACGCTTTCTTAAATGTATCAATTACTGCTGATGTAGTTTCCGTTTTTGAAAGGTTATAGCTAATCACGTAACGTCCGTATAAATCTAATACCGCATGTAATCGTACTTTTTGTGGTTT
>NZ_AZFH01000140.1:0-277 GCF_001435735.1 Ligilactobacillus equi DSM 15833 = JCM 10991 | reverse complement strand
AGAGCAACGGACTCTTAATCCGTGGGTCCAGGGTTCGATCCCCTGACCACCCATTTAATTAAATATCTAATTACTATCTTTTATCAGTAATGATAATTTTGGGTGGTTAGCTCAGCTGGCAGAGCAACGGACTCTTAATCCGTGGGTCCAGGGTTCGATCCCCTGACCACCCATTTAATTAGATATTTAATTATATCTATTATCGGTAACGATAATATTTCGGGTGGTTAGCTCAGCTGGCAGAGCAACGGACTCTTAATCCGTGGGTCCAGGGTTC
>NZ_AZFH01000139.1:0-52312 GCF_001435735.1 Ligilactobacillus equi DSM 15833 = JCM 10991 | reverse complement strand
AATGTGGCCCTACACATTTGGTTTGTCGAAACTTTGTTTAGTTTTCAAAGATCTACCCGATGCTTTTTATAAAAGCTCTTATATTATATCGCTTAGCAACCCTCACTGTCAAGAAGTTTTTTTAACCTTGAGACTGCTTCGCAACAACTTTTATATCATAACAAGTTCACACTTTCTTGTCAAGATTTTTTATCAAGAAATTTAAATGTGTCTTGTTAAGCAACGAATATAATCTTATCAAAGACCTCTTGTCTGGTCAAGAACTTTTTGCAATTATTTTAAAAAATCGGTCAAATTCCAAACTGGCATGGTGAAATTTTCAAAGTTATCAGTTTCTAATACCGTCACACTAGTATTAGCTACCAGCCCCGCTGGACGCACCGCATCGAGATTAATCCCAATTTTACTTTTAGTCAAAAAGGAAATTAAGACGGCGTGGGCGCTAATTAAAACTTTGCCCTGTGGGTGTTGCTGGTAAATTTCTGCGAGGGCTGCGTTAGCCCGGGCTAAAAATTCTGGATAACTTTCGCCACCATTCACTGCTGGATCATACTGGCTAGGTTTTTCTAAATAGTTCTTTAAGTCTGCGGTTCCTGCAAAATCAGCTAACTTTTGCCCATCCCAGGTTCCAAACTCTATTTCGCGCAAACCATCCAGTGGTTGGGCAACTAAATCTTGCGTAAGTTGATCAACAATCACTTGCCCAGTTTGCCAAGCCCGTTTTTGCGGACTGGTATACCAAGCATCAAAATTTTGCCCTTGAGCTTTAAAGTAATCCCCCACCTTTTTGGCATCACGCAAACTTTCCGACAACAAAGGCGAATCACACTGTCCCCCCTGGAAACGCCTTTCCAAATTAAATCGCGTTTTTCCATGTCTCACAAAATAAAATTCCGTCATTTTGCACACCCTTTCTATAAATATAGAAAAAAGAAGCAATTGCTTGCCCCTTTTAATTTTCTTCATTAATTTTCTTTGGTAATTTTTTCTAAACCACCCATGTATGGCCGTAAAGCTTCTGGAATAGTTACGGAACCATCTTCGTTTTGGTAGTTTTCTAAAATTGCTGCCATAGTCCGTCCAACAGCTAAACCTGAACCATTCAAAGTGTGGACAAATTGTAACTTACCTTTCTCATCGCGGTATTGGATGTGCGCACGACGAGCTTGGAAGTCTTCACAATTTGAACATGAAGAAATTTCTCGGTAAGTATCTTGAGCTGGCATCCAGACTTCCAAATCATGAGTCATGGCGGCTGAGAAGCCCATATCCCCAGTTGACAAAGTGATCACGTGGTATGGCAAACCAAGTTTTTCCATGATGTTACCAGCGTTAGCGGTCATCTTTTCTAATTCATTGTAAGAATCTTCTGGCTTCGTGTATTTCACCATTTCAACTTTATGGAATTGGTGCATCCGAATCAATCCCCGTGTGTCACGTCCAGCAGAACCAGCTTCAGAACGGAAAGATGGTGACATTGCCGTAAAGTAAACTGGTAATTTTTCATCCGGAATGACTTCATCGCGGTAATAGTTCGTTAAAGGCACTTCTGCGGTTGGAATTAAGGTCATGTCTTGGCCTTCGATAGAGTAAACGTCTTCCTTAAACTTAGGGAATTGGCCGGTACCGTACATAGAATCATGGTTCACAATGTATGGTGGAATTACTTCCGTGTAACCTTCTTCTGCGTGTTGGTCTAACATAAAGTTATAAATCGCCCGTTCCAAACGCGCTCCCCAACCTTTGTAGAAAACAAAGCGAGCACCAGAAACCTTGGCCGCCCGACCGAAGTCCAAGATATCCAAGTCTTCCGCAATATCCCAGTGCGCCTTTGGTTCAAAGTCAAACTGCCGTGGTGTCCCCACCTTACGCAATTCGACATTGGCTTCTTCATCCGCCCCAACTGGAATAGTTGGATTAGGTAAGTTTGGTAAACGAGCAGCCATATCTTTGACCTTGGCTTCCACTGTGGCCAATTCTTCATCTAAGGCTTTAATCTTACTCCCAACTTCACGCATGGCTGCGATTTGTTCACTAGCATCTTCCTTGTTGCGCTTAGCTTGCGCAATGGCTTCAGAAACCGTATTTCTTTCTTGCTTTAGACTTTCTGATTGTCCCACTAATTCACGGCGTTTCTTGTCTTGGGCCAATAATTCATCAATTGTTTCGGCTTGGACCCCCCGAGTTGCCAAACGCGCCTTAATTTCGTCAGGGTTTTGACGAATCATTTTCATATCTAACATGAAAATTCCTCCTAAATTCTTGATTGTGTAAACAAAAAAAGAGCCTCGCATCCCACTAATGGGACGAAAGACTCTTTTTCGCGGTACCACCCAGCTTCACCTATAAATAAGTGCACTCAACATGATAACGGTCATGACCGTGCGGCATTACCCACCCGCTTACAGCTCATTGGAATTTTCGTTCGCGTAGCTCGCACCAACCACTACGTCTCTTTACCCCTACTTAAAAGATGAGCTATACGTTTACATCATTTATGAACTCATTATAAGGCATCCGACCGGAAAATTCAACGTCTTAATTTTCTTTTTTGACATCATGAGGGGTTAAGTCAATTTCTTCTAAAGGAATCAACTTGGTTTTGTAACGAATCTTGTAGTACAAGTACAAAATCACAAATAACGGCACGGACATATAGGTCACCCCGACCTTTTGCCAGTTCAAAGTTTTAAAGGATTCCAAATCTTGACCAACAATTACCAAAATACAGACAATCAAAGCCAATAAGGGACCCACTGGGAACCACTTAGCTTTGTAGCGTAAGACTGATAAATCCTTGCCCTGCGCCTTAAAAGCACGGCGGAAGCGATAGTGAGATAAAGCAATCCCCACCCAAGCGATAAACCCAGTTAAACCAGAGGCATTCACCAAGAAAGTGTAAATTTGTTCACCAAAGATACTGGAAAGGAAAGTTAACAATCCCACAAAAGTCGTTCCTAATAAGGCGGGCACAGGAATCCCGCGCCCGTTAACGCGACCAAAAATTTTCGGCGCATCCCCTTCAACCCCCAAAGCAAATAGCATCCGCGTGGAAGCATACATTCCTGAGTTGGCCGCCGAAATTACTGACGTCAAAATTACAGCATTCATCACGGAAGCCGCCCCAGCTAAACCAGCTCTTTGGAAAACCAAAGTAAAGGGACTGATGGAAACATCACTGGCACTTGAGCCTAATAAATTAGGACTATCATAAGGAATCAGGCAAGCAATTACAAAAATTGCTAACACATAGAAAATAATAATTCGCCAAAAGACTTGCTTAATGGCCTTAGGAATACTTTTTTCTGGGTGGGCGGATTCACCAGCGGTTATACCAATTAATTCCGTCCCCTGAAAAGAGAAACCAGCCACGACGAAGACACTTAAAATCATCGGTACCCCACCCACAAAAGGTGCCTGTTTGTAAGTAAAGTTTTCCAAATAAGTGGCATGACCACCGATAATTCCGACAATTGTCAACAAACCAATCGCCAAGAAAATAATAACAGTAACTACCTTGATTAAGGCCATCCAGTATTCAGTTTCCCCAAAAGATTTTACAGATAAAATATTAATTAAGAAAATCAAGAGCAAAGCTCCTAAAGAAAAGACCCAAGAAGGAACCTCTGGAAACCAAAACTTCAAAACCAAGGCTGCCGTAGAAACATCTACTGCCAAGGTAATCGCCCAATTAAACCAGTAATTCCATCCCATGGCAAAACCTAAAGCTGGATCCACAAATTTTCGCGAGTACGTTGCAAAGGACCCTGTCACAGGTAAGTAAGTTGCCATTTCACCTAAAGAAGTCATCAAGAAGTAAACCATCAGACCAATACCAATATAAGCTACCAAGGCTCCCCCAGGACCCGCCTGCGAAATTGCGGATCCACTTGCTACAAATAAACCGGTTCCGATACTACCTCCTAAGGCGATCATCGAAACGTGCCGCGTCTTTAAAGAACGCTTCACATTATTTTTTTCTGCCATCAGAAAAAATACCTCCTCTTTTTCACAAAAAGCGGACAAAGATAGGTTCGGCGCAATAAAAAGGCGTATTTCTCCATCGAAATACGCCTTCAATCATCTTTAATCTCAAAAATAATCAATATCTCTTAGCGCTCCGCAACCTCTGTCGCGACAGTCCTACCCCTCTTAAGGTTAGGCCCAGCAAACTTAGCATAAAGTCTAAGCTCCCTTCGGCAACCTCCCCTTTCACCCCACTTCTCCGCTACTTTATTAGCTCAGTGAACTTACTCTTGTCAGTTGCGACCTCTTTTCGATATTTCTAATTATACAAGTTTGAAGTTAAATAGCAAGGATTTATTTCTCGGCCTTTTGGATTTGGTCATTAACCCCACCCACGTCAGCCTTATGATTCATAAATTCTTGATTATTCACTGGAAAGTGTTGAATTACATTTTCAAAGACTTGCAAACTCACTTGTGCTTGGGCAATTTTAAAATCTAAAATGTGCCCCCCCATTTGCCTGGTATCATCCAAGTAGTGGAGGTGATAACCTGGTGCAGCCATCCCAGCAAACATTTCCGGGGCAAAATAACCAACCACCGTCCCCCGACTGTTTTCAGCATCAAATAAGGCTTGCTTTTCCGCCACTTCCACTAAAGTCGGGTAAGGTCGTTTCTGACCTTCTACCGCCCGAGTGTGCATCTGCGCAAATTGCCCTTTCACCTTCACCGCAAAGAAGACATTTTCATACGCATGTTCAGCTAAAATCTTTTGTCCTAAAGCTTCCATGGTTAGATTTTCCACCATAAAACTTTCCGCTTGATCATCATTAAAGTGGACTGTCGCAAAGGGCACCTTAACATCGTGAGTCAAAAGATTGACACTACCATCACTACGTACCAAATATGGTTGGCCATCGACAATCACCATTTCACCATCTAATCCTGTTGCAGTTCCAATCCCGGTATCACCGTGTTGTAAAAGTTCCCCCACCGTTTGAGTACCTTCAAAAAGTCCCGGAACCAGTAAGCCTAAAGTACCATGTTGATATAATGTATGCAAATCTTTTGTCATTTAAGTCATCTTCTTTCAACTTAGTGTAATTGGTCATCTAAGAGTTGCTTACTTAATTCTTTATTGTAGCTGTAATCAACCGGGATATCGACGATTACCGGACCTTCTTCCTTAAAGGCTTGGTCTAAAACTTTTTCTAAGTCTTCCGCCTTATCAACCCGTAAACCCTTAGCCCCGAAACTTTCGGCATACTTAACAAAGTCCACTGGGCCAAAATCAGTCGCCGCCGCCTTACCATACTTAACTTCTTCTTGGAACTTAACCATATCGTACGCCCCGTCATTCCAGATTACATGTACAATCGGTAACTTCAAACGTACGGCAGTTTCCAAATCTTGGGCGGAGAATAAGAAACCTCCATCCCCAGAAACTGAAACTACCTTGGTATTAGGTCGCACTAAGGCCGCAGAAATCGCCCATGGTAAGGCTACACCTAAGGTTTGCATCCCATTCGAGAAGAGTAAGTGACGAGGTTGGTAACTTCTGAAGTGGCGCGCCATCCAAATGTAAAATGACCCCACATCTACGGTTACTGTCATATCATCACTAACCCGTTCTTGAAGCGCTTTGATAATACTCAAAGGGTGGCTAACCTTTTGTCCTTCAACTAAGGCCGGTGGTTCATCACGTAAAATAACTTCTTTACGCAATTCATCCAAGTAAGCTACTGCTTCATCTGGCAATTGATAGCCCTTCATGTACGGTAACAAGAAGTCCAAAGTTTGAGAAATGTCACCCACTAATTCTTTTTCTGGTTGAAAATGTTTGTCAATTTCAGAACGCATAGAATCAATGACCACAATGTTAGCACTCCGATCAGAGTTCCAGTTACGTGGTTCATATTCGATTGGGTCATAACCAATAGCAATTACCAAATCAGCTTGTTTCAACAATTTGTCCCCTGGTTGATTCCGGAATAATCCAACCCGGCCGAAAAAGTCACTTTCTAATTCTCGTGGAATAATCCCAGCTCCTTGGAAGGTTTCAACTACTGGTAAATGCGTCGTCGCAATCAGATTACGAATCGAAGCTGTTGTCTCAGGATCTGAAGCTCGCATCCCTAAGAGCAAGACCGGTAATTTAGCCGCCTTAATTCTTTGAGCCAAAAGAGTGGATTCAACCGGACTGGCAGGGCCTAACTTAGCTGGCATTAAAGGTGCAATTACATCCGTCTTTAATTCGCCATCAGTCACATCTTGAGGAACTGAGACGAAACTTGCTCCTTGCTTGGCGGATTCAGCCTCCGCATAAGCATTAGCAATTACTTCAGAAACATTATCAGGATCTTGCACTTCAGCACTGTACTTGGTAACGGGTGCTAATAAAGCCGCATTATCCATACTTTGGTGCGTTAAGCGTAACAAGTCCGTTCTTTGTACTTGCCCAGAGATCGCCAAAACCGGGTCCCCTTCCGCAGTCGCAGTCACTAAACCTGTCGCTAAATTTGAAACCCCCGGACCGGAAGTCGTAATCACAACCCCTGGCTTACCAGTAATCCGACCAATCCCAGCAGCCATAAAAGCCGCATTTTGTTCGTGACGAGTCACTATCATTTGTGGCATTTTAGGGTCGTTAGAGTGTTCCAACACTTCAAAAACCCGGTCAATCTTAGCCCCAGGAATCCCGAAGACGTATTTTACATCGTGGTTAATTAAACTTTGGACAATCGCATCTGCCCCATAACGTTTTTTATCTTTAGTCATGAATTTTCCTCCAGATATTAATCACTGGTATCATAGCACGATTTATTTCAAATGAAAACACTTTTATAAGTTTGTGAATTCACATATTTTCGCTTAGTCTTTAATCCAAGTAAATAAAGGCTTAACTTCTACTAAAACTTTGTGAATTTGTGCAAAATTACACTTGAATTTTCCAAATAAAAAAGCCTCCTCCAAGGAGACTTCAGCCGTATTATTTACGCCATTTTTTACGTATCTCATCGCGTAATTTTCGCGCCGGATCAACAAAGCCGTAACGATTATTCTTAGTTAAAACCTGTGGCCGAGTTAAAAGAAGTAAAATCATAATCTCACCAATAACCGGAACCAAATAGATGAAAACTAATAGACCGGGTAACTCTAAATCATGCAAGCGCCGTATGACTCCAGCGGCTGTCACCATTAAATAGTACAGTGACCAACACCGTAATATAAACCAAAAAATCTGCCATCCAGTTTGAGTGGGCATGGACTGCAAAAATAGCATCGCTACCAGCACTATCACAAAGCTCAAAAGTACCATGCCTAACATTCCCCACCAAAAATCAGCTCGTCCCATGCGTTTATTAGTGGTAAACCACTCTTTAAGCATTAATTTAGTTGAAACTACCAATCCCGGCTGAGGATTCTCATTTTTCCCAATTCGTTCCATCCGTAAGACTTCTTGGCGTATTTTTTCTAATTCAACTTGTAAGTCTTGACCATTCGGCAACATTGATATCGTTTCAGGTTCTGGTGAAACCTGCTTTTCACTTTCAGAAGTTTCTGTAGCTCGATAAACGTAAATTGCTTGATCTTGACCACATTCCGTACAATAATTAGCATTCACCGGAATGATTTCATGACAAACTTTACATTTCTTACTTTCAAAGCCCAAATCTAAACGATCTTGATGTACCCCACAAAAAGGGCAACTTTCTGCCGTAGCCATAATCTTTTTACCACAACGTTGACAATATTTTTCCATCTTCATCACCCTTCTAATTTTTCAATAAAGTTCTTTAATAAGGGAGTTAATTCCACTTCTTCTAGCCAAATCAAGGCCATCTGCGTCTGCCAGGGTTCATAATCAATCTCGATTATCTGACATTTAGTTTCCAAAGCCGCAATTGATGCCGGTACTAAGGCAACCCCCATCCCCATTTCAGCCCAGCGAATAGTGGTCCGAGCATCATCACAAGTCATGGCAATAAATGGCTTAAGTCCGTAAGCACTAAAGGAATCAGCAAAAATTTTGGCAAAACGGCGATAAATCAAGAGTGGCTTTTGGGCAACATCTTCAATTTGATAGTGCTTCTTGCTTTCTTTTATTTTTGGTGGCAAGACTGCAACCATCTTTTCTCTAGCAAAATATTTACTAGCCACCCCTTGAAAATTAAAAGGTGTCCGAACAATGCCTAAGTCGATTTTTCGCCGTTTTAAATAATCTAAAACTCCAAAAGTATTGCTTTCATAAATTTCAAAATTAACTTCCGGATAAAACTCCTGAAATTCCTGTAAGCGTGGACCTGGGACCTGGTTACCAGATGAAGAAATAATTCCCAAAGAAATGGTTCCTTGGCGTCCCTGATCAATTTGCTTTACTTTATCTTTAGCATAATCTGATAGCTCTAAAATTTCTTGGGCGTAACCAGCTAAGGCTTCTCCCGCTTCCGTGAGGGTAATTCCCTTCGAATTACGAACGAACAGTTGCGCATCCAAATCTTTTTCTAATTCTTTTAATTGGTAACTTAAAGGCGGTTGCGCAATGTGCAAGTTTCGTGCAGCAGCAGTAATTTGTTTTTCTTGTGCTACTTCTAAAAAGTAACGTAATTGTTTTAAATTCATTTCAGTACCTCTTAAGTATTATACCAAATTTTAATGACAAAAGGAAAAAAATAGTATTTTTCATATATCAGACATAATGCTATGCTTAAACGCTTTTAAACGATGGATTCCTCAAAAAAATCGCTAATAAAATGAGTACCGATTTAACCTTTGACGATATGCTTTATCTCGGTACTACCTACCGAGTGGCCACACATAATTTGGAAACTTACACCCTCCAAGGAAAATCACAAATGATTGATGGTCAAGCCTTTGAAGTTGTACCGCAAAATACCCTTGATGAAATGACCCACATCATTTATCAGGCGCTAGAAACCGAGAACGCTGATTCAACAGCTCTTACCAATAATGAATAACGCCAAAATGCCAAGCTGAAAACTTCTATTCAGCTTGGCGTTTTTAGACTAAATTTCAACCATGTTTCGCCCGTAAATTCGGCTAAAAACAATCCCATCGCAATCGCTCCAGCAATCAAAACTACTTCAACCATAAAAGTTAAAGCAACTTGATTGTTGTGCAAAGCGAAATTACGAACGGCTTGATAGGCCTGACCTCCAGGAACTAGCGGAACTAGACTAGGAATATTCAGTAAGATTGTCGGTACCTTGATTTTACGCGCCAAATACATGGAGGCTAAACCGATGATAAAGGCGGACAAGAGATTAGCCAACATTCCTCCTAATTCTAAACCCTTAATCGCCATGAAAACTGCCCAACCACACAAGCCCACCAAACCACAAGCTGGTAAGGCACGTCGAGGGATGTTAATAATAATCGCAAAACCCATGGTCGTCAGATAAGCAAAGACTAAAGAAATTATCACGTGCATTAAATTCACCTCACATAAATCGTAGAACCATAGCAATCCCCAAACCAATCGCCCCAGCTGTCAAAAAAGCTTCCGCACCTCGAGCAAGGCCTGACAAAATGTGTCCCGCCAATAAATCTCGGAATGAATTGGTAATCGGCACCCCAGGTACCAAAGGCATCACTGCCCCAATGATAATACTATCGACATTGCTGCCAAAACCAATTCTAACAAAGAGACTAGCCAAAAAGGCCATGGCCATCGCCGCACAAAACTCACTGACAAAGTGCAATTTGGAATTAAGCCGAATAGCAGTATAGATACTAAAGGAGACCCCAGAAACTACCAAGGTGGGCACAAAATCTTGCCAAGCTTTACCATACATAATCAACAACGTCCCACTAACCAACATTGCTGCTAATAACTTAATTCCAAACTTAAAATCGGTTTGATCTTGATCAATTTCTAAAAGCCGACACCAAAAAGCCTCTAAATCTACCCGTCCCTCTGCAAAAGCCCGTGAAGCATCATTAACCTGAGCAACCTTCTCCAAATTAATCGCCCGTCGCTTAATTGGTTCCACTTGAGCTTGATGGCTTTGAGGTACGGACATGGTAATGGCGGTAGTCGTTTCAAAAATTTTCGGATTTTTAATCTCTGCATTATAAGCTATCCGGTGGAGAGTGTCGTCAACACGCGTCATATCTGCCCCAGCCTCAATCATAATTCTGCCCGCCATTAAGACACATTCCACTGCCATACTTTCTTGTTTACTCATCATATTCACCCTACAAAAAACCGCGAAGCCGAAACTCCGCGGTACCTATTTTAGTCTTTCACAACGTTAACAGCTTGTAAGCCACGTTGACCTTCTTCAACATCGAAGGAAACGGCTTGACCTTCTTCTAAAGTCTTGAAGCCTTCTGTTTGAATCGCAGAGAAGTGTACGAATACATCGCTACCATCTTGACGGTTAATAAATCCAAAACCTTTATCTGCGTTAAACCATTTTACTGTTCCTTGTTCCATATGGGAATCCTCCTTGTGCGCCATTTCTAGCACGTTTTCTTGTAATTTCGAAGTGGTGCAATGGAGAAAGTCATATGAAATCCTACAAAATACCATACAAAAGTACTCCGTTTAGTATAGCACAGTAAAATTTAAAAAGATATAATTATTTGACAAAAATGTAGTGAGCTGCCTTATAACCAATGGAAATTTCTTCACCGGTATTTAAAACTTTAACATTTAAAGGCCCTTCAAAGGGAAGTTTTTCTAAAATTTCCACTTGATCCCCAATATTGAGCTTAACATCAGCTAAGTATTCTAATAAATCATGGTTATCAATGAAATGCTCGACTTCGGCGCTTTGTCCAGGTTTTAAATCATTTAAAACTACATGAGAATCTTCCGGATAAACTCCATCCTTACTTGGAATCACACTGCCGTGGGGACATTTTTGCGGATGACCTAAAAAATCTTCCAAACGATCAATCAATTCCTCACTTACTGTGTGTTCTAAAACTTCGGCATCCTTGTGTACATCGGCTAATTTGTAACCTAACTTTTCTACCAAAAAGGTCTCCCAAATTCGGTGCCGTCTAATCAAAGCTTCCGCAACTTTGACACCTTCTTCCGTCAGCGAAATGCCCGCATAAGGAGCGTGAATAATGAGCCCATCCTTAGCCAATTTATTAACCATTTCCGTTACGGAACCGGCCGCCACATTCAAGCTTACTGCAACTTGCTTATTTGAAATCTTGCTAGTCTTACCTCCTAGCTCAAAGATAATTTTTAAATAATCTTCTTTTTTCGGAGTCACTCTTCTCACCTTCCCTCAATCAATCTGCGATATGTTAATTATAGCATTTTTTAACATTTCGTCCTACCTAACTTTGACACGCTTGGGCAAAAATTTCGGGTAAGGAACTGGTCAAACTCCTTAATTGTCCGCTAAAAGGATCATAGAAACTTAGTTTATGTGCATGTAGTAATTGACGTCCTAATTCTTGGGCTCGTGGACCGCCATAAAGCTCATCACCGACTAGAGGATGGCCTAGATGAGCAAAGTGGGCCCGTATCTGGTGAGTCCGACCGGTTTGTAAAATTACTTTAACCAACTGACACTTAGGGTAACTTTCTAACAGCCAATAGTCGGTTAATGCCTTTTTCCCTGCGGCAGTTACAATTTGCCGAAAAGAATCCGAATCCTTTTGTAAAGGAAAATCTAATCGTCCACTAGCTTGCGCTAAGTGGCCACTTACCAAGGCCCGATATTCCTTGATCATTTGGTCTTGATAGGCGCTTATCCACCCTTGCGCAAGACTATTTTTCGCCACCAAAACCAAACCACTAGTATTATAATCTAACCTTGTCAAAACATGAACGGCAACGTCGTTTAACCCTTGCGCCAATAAATAGCCTTTGATACGGTTGGCTAAAGTATCGCTAGTTTCACTCGGCCCTGGCACCGAGGCGAGGCCCGCCGGCTTATCTGCTACGAGATAGTTAGAATCTTCGTAAACTACTTTAATCTCACCCGTTGAAGCTGTAATAGCCTGACTGGCTTCTGGTTCTAAGGTTATCAAGCGTAATTCTCCTGCATCCTTTAATTTACTAGTTAAAGTTAATTTTTCTTGTCCCCAATATACCTCAACTAAACCTCTACGAATCTTAGTTTGAAGTCGACCACTCATTTTCTTAGCTGTTAAAAAATTGCGCAAAGATTGCGGCTTCGTATCCCTTTTGATAATTTTAAATTCCATTAATTTCTTCTCCGAAATAAACCTAAAGTTAACCCCACTACTGCTATGGCCAATTGAATACCGGCAATTTTTTGTAAACTTGTCAGCATCCCTGTCAATAACGCACCTAGCACACCTTGAACTTGGCTAGGTAGTGGTAAAAATTGTTCCAAATTTAAAACCAGTAAAAAAGTCGTTAAAACTAAGAAAATCAAAGCGGGCCCCAACCAAGCTAAACCAAGGTAGTAGCACCAACCAAAGGGATTAAATAATTGATTAAAAAATAATCGCACTAATAAGAATAGCAATAAGCCTAAACTCACCCACCAAATAATTTGCACCCCGTGAATAAAATTCTGCACTCCGCTTACTAGGTTTTTCAGAATTTGATTACTTTCTAAAGCGGCTTGCACTTGATCATCCGCTAAATCTAAAAAATTTGTCCGTAAAGTTTGGTAAGCGACACTATTTGTCGCAAATCCACTCGTCGTAGCTTGATGGTCAAGATTTTGCCCAATTTGGTTAACTAGCTTTTCACTATCTAGAACATCTCCATCTGCACTACCATTTAACAGGTCCTCAATCCCCGCTTGGAGATCACTGCGTAATTGGTCAGCAGTCAGCAAGTTCGTTAAAAGATTCGCCGGTAGGCCACTGCCATTCATGCCCGCTGCCACTTGTTGATTTAATTCTTGGGTCAGGATGGTCACGTTTTCAGTCGTAATCACTTTTGCTTTTAAAAATTTCGGATTCAAAAGCGTCATTTTCAAACTTAGTATGAGTACTAAAACTAGGCTCACTAAACTTAACAAAATCGTCAAAACGCGATCCTTACCTCGTTTAGGGAGTCGCTTTCCTTTTTCCAATTCACGTTTTTGGGTTCGGGTCATTTCCGTCATTATTTTCCTCCTAGCGTTAGCTTTTATATATTGTCCTTTATTATAGCCTACTTTAGACAAACTCACCGGTGATATTAGGGAAAATACACTGCACTTCTTCCATAATTAATTTGTCAGCTTTACCTTGCATCGTTATACCACCATAGATTATTTTATGCAGTTTTATTATACTACATTCATTTGCATTATAAGTACCTTCAGTCCTGTATTTTTAACTAGCACCACACACTTAAAATTGTTATAATTACTGATGATTTATATAAATGAGGAAGGATTAGACTAATGTTTGAACTTTTTAAAGCATTCCTTTTTGGGATTGTCGAAGGGATTACTGAATGGTTACCAATCAGTTCAACCGGACACATGATTTTGCTAGATCAATTTGTCAAGTTGGGCGTTTCAAAAGACTTCTATAGTATGTTTGAGGTAGTTATTCAGTTAGGGGCTATTTTAGCCGTTGTTGTAATTTACTGGAAACGTATCTGGCCTTTCCACTACCAGACTAATCAAAAAGGTTTGTGGAAAATTATGGATGAAGACATTTTCTTTATGTGGGTTAAAGTTGTAATTGCTTGCTTACCAGCGGTCGTTGCTGCGGTTTTTAATGACGAATTTGAAGAATTATTCTACAACCCAGTTTGTGTAGCTTTAGCCCTGATTGTCTTTGGGATTGGCTTTATTGTAATTGAAAACATGCATAAGGGTAGCACACCTAAGATTACTTCAATTAGTCAAATGACTTATGTTTTAGTCTTTATTATTGGGATTTTTCAGTTGCTTGCAGCCATTTTCCCTGGAACATCTCGGTCAGGGGCAACGATTTTAGGTGCCTTACTTTTAGGTGTATCTCGGACAGCTGCTGCTGAGTTTACTTTCTTCTTAGCAATTCCTGTCATGTTTGGGGCTGGAATTTTAAAGTTAGTTAAATTTGGGTTGGTCTTTACAAATCTGGAGATATGGATTATGATCGTCGGTTTAGTGACCGCCTTTGTTACGTCTATCATTGCCATCAAATTCTTAATGCAATACATTAAAAAACACGACTTCAAGGTCTTTGGTTGGTACCGCATCATTCTCGGAATTTTAGTATTAGCCTATTTTTTCTTAATTAAGTAATAAGTTCCGCAGAAATGCGGGATTTTTTTATTAAAAGAGTGAGATAATAGTTATTACTTAAGTCTTTCGAGATTTTTTGACTACAACACTTTATAAAAAGGAGTTTTTCAGTGCAAAAAAGTAATAATTATAAAACACACCTACTTCTAGGTGGCGGTTGCGCTTTAATTTTTTTATTTTTCGCTTACAGTATCAAAACCAATCTTGGCTGGGTAACCAGTTTAGACACTAGGATCCAGGCTATTCTCTTACCGTTCACAACCAAAACAATGACAACTTTTGTGGCTCTACTAACAAAATTAGCTAGCTCACCTTTGGAATCATTCTATTGTCTTTTACTCATTGCCTTTTTATTTTTCCGCTATAATAAAAAAGAAGCCATTTGGGCTGGCTGTACCGTCTTCATTTCACTAGCCTTTACTTACCTCGTTAAATTTGCCATGCAACGCCCTCGGCCTAGTGACCGCCTAGTTTCTGCCGCTGGTTACAGTTTCCCTAGCGGACACACTTTTGGCGCCGCCTTAGTTACTTTGATTATTTTAACACTCATCTTACCTAAGCTGAAAAGCTCCGGCTTACGCTGGCTTTTGGGGATTTTAGCTTGCTTGTGGGTGCTAATTGCCGCTTTCACACGTGCTTACCTCCACGTCCACTATCCTAGTGATACCCTTGCTAGCATGCTCTTGGCAGTTTCTTTATGGAACTTAGCTAGTCTAATCAAAGATCGCTACTTCAAACGTTAATGCGCGTTGTGAATATCATATATAAAATAACCTTGTTGTAATCTCACAACAAGGTTATTTTTGAAAATTTTCTGTCATAGTCTCTTTTTCTTCGACTTATTCACTTACCTTTTCCTTAGCCTCTGCTTGAAGCACTTCAACAACTGTCTTTTGGTCTTTGCGCGCCTTAACTATTAACTCTTTTAGTTCCTTGTCAGGCTTAACTGGCAGGCCAGCTCTTTGTAAATCTTCGCGCGCATCCAGTAAATCTTCTGGTGTAATAGCCTGATCATCGTCACTATCACTCGAAGAAGTCGTGGTATACCCCAACATTTTTAGAGTTTGATTGTTTTTCTTTTCTAAACTCTTAGCTTGCTTGTAGATGTCATCATAATAACTTTCCTTAATCGAACCATAGCCCAAGATGACCGCTAGCTTTTGATTGGATGCTGTATATTCGTGGTGACGACTAAACGTTTTCGCCCGTACGTAAGCCGCTTGGAAAACTTTTCTTTCTTTGATGACTTCTTTCAGCTCTGTCTGCTTGATAGTGGCCATTTTAACAATTTCACTTGAACCACCATCAATTTTAGCAATTTTAATAAATTCTTTGCGCGCGGATTTAAATTCCTTCATTTGACTCTTTTTTAAAGCTTTTCGATACTCACGTAATTGATATAAACTTATCTTCGCTTCAGTCGATTTTTTCTTTTTTTTCAAGGCATCTTGATAATTCAACTCAGCTTTTCTATATTTACTTTTTTTAATATTTTGTTTAGCTTTTTCCATTGCTAGCTGATATAGGTGGTTGTCTTCGTGGGCGCGACTCACTCCATATCCCCCAAAAAAGAGTGCTAACACAACACCAGCAATTAGCCAAATGGTCCAACGTCTCATTGCTTAAACTCCCCTCTATACTAATTCTTTATTTATAATATTACCAAAAATTAAGACAAAATAAAAAAAAGATTGCCCCAAGAGCAAATCTTTTTAAACTGGCATCCAACCAAAGAAGTGAATAGCAAAAACTAAGACTAAACCGATTATCACAGAAAGTCCCATGGAACGGGTCTTAGAAGCCACTCCTAACACCACAATGGCCGCCACAATTTTTCCCAACCGCTCGATTCCAATAAAGGAGTAATCAGAGGTATCCATGAAAATGTCTTTGACAATCAAAGCCGTAAACAAAGATACGGGTACGTATTTCATCCATTCGTTAAACCATTCTGGAATTTTACGAGTCGCAAAAATGCGGAGCGGAATGTAACGAGGTAAAAAGGCAGCAATGGCTGAAAAAATAACAATTAAACCATGATCTAAAAGTGAATAATTCATCTAATTTCTCCTCCTAATTGCCTTTCGTATTTGAAGCAATTTTCTTACGCTTCTTAATCCGCGAAAGCAAGAAACCATTGGCCTTACCGTGCTTAACTAAGTAGTCTTCTAAAGCAAAACCAACCAAAGAAGCAGCTAAAGTTGCCACGATTAAGCCCATAGTACTCTTGAAGATCAGCATGAAAATAACTGCGAAGATTCCGGCTATCACACTGATTAAGACCGTCATCCAGTTCTTCAACTGCATAGCAATCATGTATAAGAACATAGCTGTTAAGGCAAAGTCGACGATTTCCAAATTAATCGCAATAACACTACCAATGAGAGCACCAACCAGGTTAGAAATTGACCAGGAAGCCAGTGAGTAGTGTTCAACCATCAAACTATCTTTACCGCTCCATTGCTTGTCGGTCGCAAATTTTAAATAGTTAACCGCATAGTTTTCATCGTTCATGTGGGATGCAAAAGCTATCAAAAATCCTTTACTCGAACCCCGTAAGTATTGAGATAGGCTTGAACCTAATAAAGCATAACGTAATTCTAAGAAGAATAACATTAAAACAATTGATTGAATTGATGCATTAGAAACTAGCATCGAAGCAATCAAGAATTGTCCCCCACCAGAAAAGACCAGTAAAGAGACTAATAAGGTCATAATTGCATTAAAACCTGCTTTATTCAGCAAAATCCCACAGGCTAAACCAATTGGAATGTATGAAAGACATAAAGGTAGAGAAACGCGCAATACCTCTAGCCAACGTGGTTCTTCTTTTTTCACGAAAAATCCTCCAATAAAACCCTCAGTCCCCCGTTTGACAGATGTAACGTCGTTTCTCTTTCGACATTCTTCTGCCTACACCGCCACAAAAACACCAGCAAGGCAGCTGGCTTGGCTCTTTTATAACGTTTATCTATCTTTCTTCGCACTGAAAGTCATGTCACGTTACAATAATGTAACGTTTGTTCATTACAACAATAAATAATATTTTTTTAAAACTATAATTCCATCATAACAACTCATTTAGGTTATCGTCAACCGATATTAACGTTTTCCGCAAAAATTTACAATAGCTTTACACAAGCGCCATTTGACGATAAGAAATCACAATTTTTTGCTTTAAATCTTGGGCTAAAGTAGACCTTGCCCCCTCGCCGGTAAAAGTGATAATAGCAGAATTCCTTAATTGTTTTTCCACAATACCATCAAAATGTTCCTTGCCAAAAGTAAACGAAACATGACTCCCGACCGTAAAAGGTTGCCCTAAATGGCTAACTTCAATCGTTGGTTGTGTGAGGTCTTTACTACTTTTCGTTATCTTTGTCGTCATGAGAAATTCCTCCTTTGTTTCACTTTCTATTATACGCTTTCAAAATCCACAAAAAAAGAGACTTCTACAGAAATCTCTTCCAATTATATTATTATAATTTACTCATTAACGTACGCCAACCAATGACGAAAATATTAGCCTTTTGAACCGCCTGCTTAGTTTGAGCCGGAATTTGAAGGCTAGTTTGACCGTTAAGGAAAGCTAGCTTTTGCCCCTTTACCGTTAAAGCATAGTTTCCAACCGTTTTTCCTTGCGCAATTGGAGCTACTAAGCCATTTTTTTCAGTTAACTTCTTATTGGCCATCACGCTCGCTTGAATTTGTTTTTTCGTCAGTCCTTTCTGTAACCATAGGTGACTTGCTTGAGCAGTTTGAACGGGCACCGTCAATTCCTTACCATGAAAGGTTGCCAAAGACTTGGCTTGGGCATAACTTTGCCCCTGTGCTAAGTTAGTGTAAGTATAGTTATTGTAGACATAGGACATTAACTTTTGACTATCTTCGAACCGTGCCGTATCAGTTTCACCTTCATGACGTGACCCCATGACCACGGTAATAATCCGGTGACCATCCTTATTTACCGTCCCAATGAAACATGCCCCTGCGCTATCAGAAGTTCCCGTCTTTAATCCATCAACTGGTAATTTCGTATAAGCTTTAGATAACCCTTTCAACATCCAATTCCAATTTTCCATTTGTGTTTTATTAGTCCCATTATCAAACTCTGCCTTCGTCATCGCTGTAGTTTTCAAAATTTCAGGGTACTTTTGTAATAAGTTTTGGCCGATGAGAGCCATATCCTTGGCAGACATAGCGTTTTCCGCATTCTTAGCTACACCAGGATAAGCGGCGCCTTTAACCTCACCATTGCTCAACCCATTAGCCGTATAAAGCTGTGCATCTTGAATGCCAAATTTCCGAGCCTGTTTTCGCATCAAATCAATAAAGGCTGGATGACTTCCTGCAAGAGCATAACCTAAAGCCATAGTAGCCCCATTAGCAGAATAAATTAGCATTGCTTGGTATAGCGATTTAACGGTGTATTGATGATCGGTTTTAAGGGGAACATTTGATAACGAAGTATCTTGACTAACCGCAGCCGAATCCTTATCTACCGGTATTTCTTGATTCCAGGTTAATTTATGATCATGGATGGCCTCTAAAACCAAGTACGCTGTTAGCAACTTACTCATCGAAGCTACTGGCATTGTAGTCTCTGCATTTTTGGCATATAAAACCTGCCCCGTCTTAGCATCAACGGCAATGGCTGCTCGAGCCGTAAGATTAAGCGATTCTTGACTATCAGCTAACGTTGCTGCTTGAGCTTGAATTTGATTAGTAGTAAAAACCGTTAAACCCGGTGTTAGTAGCGCTGTTACTGTCAGTAAACTGACAACCATCTTTTTAATCTCTTTGAAAAGTCGCATTTCTTTTCCCTCTTAAACTAAATTTCTTATTTAAGGATAGCCTAAAAAAACCAAGTCTTCAAGACTTGGTTTCAGATTTTTACCATCTTTTAACTTAGTTTCGCATTTCAACTTGGTGCTGATTTGTCAATGGCAAATGAATAATAAAACTCGTCCAAGTTTCATCCGAAGTTACATAAATATAGCCTTGGTGCATTTGGACAATTCCTTGAGTAATAGCAAGTCCGAGTCCCGTCCCACCAGTTTCTTTAGAACGAGAACTTTCTACCCGATAGAAACGGTCAAAAACCTGACTTAAAGATGCTTGGGGAATGGGTTCTCCATCATTTTTAACCACGATTTTAACCTCTTTAGCTGAAAGCTGCTGAGCACTAAGAACGATTTGATGTCCTCCGTGACCATACTTAAGCGCGTTGGTAATTAAGTTATTGAAAACCCGCGCTAATTTTTCGCCATCAGCTTCAATCATCAAAGGCTCAACAGGCACATCAATCTTAATTTTCATCTGCTTTTTTTGAGCTTCTAACTCAAAAGAAGCTCCTAATTGTTCGATCATGGCTCCCAAATCGAGCTGGCCAAGATTTAACTTGGCCCCCGTTTGATTAATTTTAGTATATTCGAATAAATCGTCGACTAAAGCTTTCATCTGCCCAGCCTTAAGGTAGGCCGTGTGCGTGTACTTTAAAAGGTCAGCTTCATTTTGATATTGTTGATTTTCCACTAAACCTAAATAACCGATAATTGAGGTTAAAGGCGTCCGAATATCATGGCTGACATTGGTAATCAATTCATCTTTAGAACGCTCAATGCGTCTTTCTTCTTCCATTGCATTAACCGCTGATTCAACCAAAGCATTGACACTTTCCACCACTTTTTGCATCGGCCCCTTCAATTCAAACGGAATTTTATGTTCCAGGTGACCGGCAGCAATATAGTGCAACTCATCAATGATATGGTGGAGTTGCATTTGGCCATAACGCCGAATTAAACGCCAATAGACAACTGCGACATTCACGAGCGTTGCTAAAGCCATAAAAAGCCAGCCCCAAGACCAAATTCGAATATTACTTGGCCCAAAACTCAGGGACATTTTAATTTGAAAGATTCCGTTTTTGAGGCCTGGATTTTGCGTCACCAGTTGATTTAATAAGATATACAACGACATTTCCATCAGCAGTAATAAAATCACGGTAATAATGCCTTCGACAACTAATTCACTTTTTTCCCGGCCGGTTAATCGCAGCTTCACAAGCCCACTCCCCCACTAAAAATTAGCGCACCTCGATTTTGTAACCTACACCCCAAACAGTTTGGATTACCTTCTCACCATCAGTAGCTTCTTCAATTTTATCACGTAAGTGGCTCACGTGCACCATCACAGTTTTCGCTGAAACGACTGATTCTTGTTGCCACACACGTTCGAAAATTTCATCAGCTGAAAAGACCCGGTTAGGATGACTCGCTAATAGGTATAAAATTCCAAATTCCAAAGCTGTTAATTGAATGGACTTACCCGTTAAAGTTTCAACTTCGTGGGAATCTTTTTTGATAACTAGTGGTCCCACTTCGATTTGATCAGGTTCTTCATTTTTTACATCGTGTTGGGAACGGCGTAAAAGTGACTTAACCCGCGCCATAACTTCTAAAGGATTAAAGGGCTTGGTAACATAATCATCAGCCCCCTGAATTAAACCTTGAATTTTATCGAGGTCATCAGTTTTAGCTGACAGCATTAGCACGGGAATTTGTGAATCTTTACGTACTTCGCGGACAACATTTAAACCGTCCATTTGGGGCATCATCACATCTAAAATCATTAACTTGATGTCAGGGTTCGTATTTAACTTGGTGAGAGCTTCCTTACCGTTATAAGCCTTTTCAACCTCATAACCTTCATTAGTAATATAAATTCCTAGTAATTCAACAATATCTTTATCATCATCAACAACTAAAATCTTCATTTTTTTAACTCCTTTAACTAATTTATCCAAGCAAGTTTGAACCGCAAAATCCCTATTTCCTTGCCTTTCTTTAAGCTTATCCTAACCAATCCCCTAAACAAATTCAAGCAATAACTAGTTAATTCAAAAAATTTTCAAATTCTTCAGAAAAATCTTAAGAATTACCAAAAAAGCCAGCCCTAAGGCTGACTTGTTTTACTTTAATTTTCGTAAGCTGCGGCCTTTTGACGGTAGCTTTCCACTTCATCTTCGGAACAACGCACAAAGTGACCTGGGGTAATTTCGTGTAATTTACGTGGCTTACCTTCTTGATCATTTTCGATAGCTGGATCGTAAGCCAAACGTTTACGTTGCCGTTCAAATTCTGGGTCTGGTACCGGCACCGCCGAAATTAAACTCTTAGTATAGTCGTGTAATGGTTTGAGGTAAACATCATCGGCTGGGCCTACTTCGAGTAAACGTCCGTAGTGTACCACTCCAATACGGTCAGAAATAAACTTCACCATGGACAAATCGTGGGCAATAAAGAGGTAAGTTAAACCTTGCTTTTCTTGCAATTCTTTCAATAAGTTCACAACTTGAGCTTGAATAGAAACGTCCAAGGCGGAAATTGGTTCATCGGCAATAATAAACTTAGGTTGCACGGCTAAAGCACGGGCAATCCCGATTCTTTGTCTTTGTCCACCGGAAAATTCGTGAGGGTAACGACTCGCATGATCCTTGTTCAAACCAACTGTTTCCAAAAGTTCTTCAACTCGCGCCCGGCGTTCTTCCTTAGAAGATACCAAACCGTGAATATCAATCCCCTCAGCAATGATATCTTCAACCGTCATCCGAGGATTTAAAGAAGCATAGGGATCTTGGAAAATCATTTGCATGTCGCGCGTGAAGTCCATCTTATCTTTTTTAGACTTTAATCTACTTACATCTTTACCATCAAAGATGATTTGTCCATCAGTGGGGTCATAAAGGTGAATCACTGAACGACCAATCGTGGTCTTCCCAGAACCAGATTCACCAACCAAACCAAAAGTTTCACCTTCGTAAATGTCAAACGACACATCATCGACGGCTTTGACCATGTCAGGCTTGCCCACACCGAAGTATTGTTTTAAATGCTTTACTTCGAGAATTTTTTTGTTTTGATTAACCATGTGGTTATCTTCCTTTCTGGTCTAGTTTTCTTTTTGCGTTAACAAGTCCCGGTAGTGGGCTTGCCGACGTAAAATTTCTTCTGGTGGAGTAACCTTAGGTGCATCTGGATGCAATAACCACGTTGCTGCATAGTGACCTTCAGATACCTTGAAGAATGGTGGTTGTTGGGTCGCATCGATTGCCATCGCGTATGGGTTCCGCGCCGCAAATGGGTCCCCTTTAGGTGGATCCAATAAGTCTGGCGGGGTCCCTGGAATTGCTTCTAGGCTCTTAGATTCCAAGGTTGGCATGGAGTTCAAAAGTCCCCATGTGTATGGGTGTTGAGGGTTAAAGAAAATATCATCTACCGACCCATATTCCACAATCTGACCAGCATACATTACGGCTACACGATCCGCCATTCCGGCCACCACCCCTAAATCGTGGGTGATGAAGATGATGGAAGTTTCAATTTTTTCTTGTAATTCCTTCATCAAGTCTAAGATTTGCGCTTGGATTGTAACGTCCAAGGCCGTCGTTGGTTCGTCGGCGATTAAAATTTCTGGATTACATACTAAGGCAATCGCAATCACAATTCTTTGCCGTTGTCCTCCAGAAAATTGGTGTGGATAGTTGTTAATTCTTTCTTCCGCATCCTTAATCCCTACTAGCTTTAATACCTCTAAAGCACGGGCCCACGCTTTTTTCTTATCCATACCGCGGTGTTTGATGAGTGGCTCCGCAATTTGTTGGCCAATTTTCATAGTTGGATCCAAAGAAGTCATTGGATCTTGGAAAATCATGGCAATATCTTTACCACGCACATCTTGCATTTCTTTTTCGGTATTTTTTAATAAATCTTTACCGTGGAAGAGAATTTCGCCTCCGACCACACGGGCGTTATTCGCAAGTAAACCCATTAAACTCTTGGTGGTAACTGATTTCCCGGAACCAGATTCCCCCACAATTGCTAGGGTTTCCCCCTTATTTAGGTGGAAGCTAACATCGCGAATCGCTTTAACTTCCCCAGCATAAGTGTGAAAGTCGATTTTAAGGTTTTTTACATCTAAAATTCTTTCGCTCATTTTACTACCTACCTATCTATCTTCTCGTCTTAGGGTCAAATGCATCCCGCAAACCGTCACCTAAAAGGTTGAAGGAAATCATCAAGACACATAAGACAATAGCTGGATACCACATTTGGTATGGCAAGAATTGGAAGTTCTTTTGTCCTTCGTTCATCAATACCCCTAATGAAGTTTCTGGAGCAGAAATCCCAATCCCAATGAAACTCAAGAAGGCTTCGAAGAAGATAGCCGAAGGAATGGTGTACATTGTTTGGATAATGATGATACTTGATAAGTTAGGTACCAAGTGCTTCCAAGCAATCTTAGGCGCTGATTGGCCTAAAGTCCGTGCTGCTAAAACATATTCTTGGGACTTCAATTGCAAGGTTTCGGCCCGAATCATCCGCGCCATAGTTGTCCAAGATGAAATGGCAATAGCGGCCACAATAGAACCAATCCCTGGCTTCAAGACCAATAACATCAAAACTACGATAACCAAACTAGGTACTGAGGAAATAACTTCGATAATCCGTTGCATTACATTATCAACGCGACCACCTTTCCAACCAGAGACAATCCCGTAAGTCACCCCGATGGCTAAGTCAAAGAAAGTAGCAAACAAAGCAACAATCAAGGAAATTTTAGTACCATAGATAATCCGTTCAGCTAAAGAACGACCTAAGTAGTCAGTCCCTAAAGCAAAGTACTTGTTAGTGGCGTTGTTTTGAGCGTAAATATCAACCCATTCGCCCCCAACTTTCATCTTCCCGTTTAAACCATTAATGAAGTCTAAACCGTGTACCCGAGCAGGTAAGTTAGCATATTGTGGTGCTGACTTAACCAAAGTTGAATTATCAATAAATGGTGTTGAGCCAAAAGCCACTACCACCATCAATAAGATGATAAATAAGGAAACCACGGCCCCTTTATTCTTCTTCAAACGGCGCCAAGCATCTTGGGTAAAAGTTAATGAAGGAGCCGCAATTTTTTCATTATCCAGGTTTTCTTCCTTGGCTAAGGGTTTGAAACTAGCTGGATCTAATTTAATCTTTTCTTCCATACTCTTATGCCTCTTTTCCTGCAAGTCGAATCCGTGGGTCAATAATACCGTAAACGATGTCCGTTATTAAGATAACTGCCACCAAACCAGCAGAAAATAACATTGTTACCCCCATGATGGTTGGGTAGTCGTTAGTGGTGATGGACTTAACGAATTGTTCCCCAATCCCAGGGATGGAGAAGATATTTTCGATAACCATCGAACCAGTCATCAAGGAAACGGTGTATGGCCCAATCAGAGTTACCAACGGAATCAAACTGTTACGTAAAGCGTGGTGGTAAACGATTTGGAATTTTGTCAACCCTTTAGCCCGCGCTAATTCGATGTAATCAGAGTTCAAAACATCAACCATCCCTGTCCGAATAAACCGGGCTGTTTCAGCCAATGGCCCTACCCCCAGGGCAATCGTTGGGAGAACCGTGTAGGAAAAGCCCCCCCAGTCAGCAATGGGGAACCAACCTAACTTCAAACCAATGTAGTATTGCAATAAGACAGCTAACACGAAGTTAGGTACAGACTTACCAATGATAGATAAAATTGTCACCAAAGTATCTACCCAAGTATTACGGTTGATAGCAGCAATCGAACCTAAAATAATCCCAAAGAAAACCCCAAAAATCATGGCTTGCAACCCTAATTGAGCTGAGGCGCCAATCCGGCTAGCAATCAAGTAAGAAACTGGTTGGTTACTAAATTGGAAACTTGTTCCCATGTCCCCATGCAACATTCCTCCTAAGTAAAGGAGGTATTGTTGCCAAAGTGGTTTGTCCAAACCATATTGTTCATTCATGATTTGAATTTGAGCAGCCGTTAATTTTTCTTGATTTGAATATGGTGTCCCCGGCATCAACTTCATTAAGAAGAAGGTGATTGTCGCCACTAAAAACAGGGTTAACACCATATAAAAAACACGTTTTAGTAGGTATTTACGCATTTCTCTCTCTCCTGACTAATAATTATTTTAATAAATCCACCATAATTGCTTAGCGATTTACAACGTTTATTTAATATTTATATCACAAAACCGAACAAAATTCTACTAACTTAGCTTAAAAAATAGAGAATTGACCGCTTGCATGGCCAATTCTCTACCTTTTATTCAGTATTCACTTGCCACTAGAGCTTATTCTTGGATGTAAGCATCCTTGAAGTTGTAGTTAACCCCAGCAGTGTTGTAGATAATACCTTTAACCTTTGTCTTAACTAACCAAGGTGTGTTCTTGTTGTAGATTGGAGAAATACCTTCTTCACCCATCAAGATTTGTTGAGCTTGTACTAAGTCATTCCAACGCTTGTCAGGGTCATTAGCATCTTCATTCTTAGATTTTGCAATCAATTCATCGTATTGTTGGTTTGACCACTTACCTGCGTTATTAGCGTTATCAGAAGTAAATAAGTCTAAGAAGGAAATTGGATCAGAGAAGTCTGCTCCCCAAGCGGAAAGCACGATATCAAAGTCACCCTTATTTGTACGGTTAATCCGTGTCTTAAATGGCACATTAGCAGTCGTTACTTTTGCACCTTTAAGGTTTGTTTCAATTGCTGATTGTAAGAATTCCGTTGACTTCTTAGCTCCGTCAGTATCGTCAGAAAGAATTGAGAAGTTTAAGCTTGATACCCCTAATTCTTTCAAACCTTCAGCCCAAAGTTTTTGAGCCTTCTTGACATCATAAGTTACCCCGTCGCCGTTATTAGCAGCTGCTGAGAAGTCCTTACCGTTGTTTGAAGCTAAGCCAGCAGAAACTAAACCTGTAGCAACAGTACCTGAACCTAAGACTTTATTTACGAATTGCTTCCGGTTAATTACCAAGGAAATTGCTTGACGAATCTTTTGGTTTTGGAAAGCCTTCACACCGTCAATATCCTTTTCTTGATTGTATTGGAAATAGAAAGTTGAAGCGTCTTTACGTACAACATAGTCTTTTTGGTTCTTAACTTGTTTAGCTTGTTCAACGCTCAATGGAGTGGCATCTAACTTACCTGATTGGTAAAGGTTAAAGGAAGTTGAAGTTGACTTGTTAACTTTGACATTAATTGCGGAAAGTTTAACGTCTTTCTTGTCCCAGTAGTTATCGTTTTTAGCCATCGTCCATGAAAGGTTAGAACCAGTCCACTTAGTTAACTTAAATGGTCCGTTGTAAACCATGTACTTGGAGGCAGTCCCGTACTTATCCCCATACTTTTCAACCACTTTTTGATTTTGTGGGAAGAAGACAGGGAAGCCCATTAATAACTTGAAGTAAGGAACTTGCTTATCTAAAGTAACCACTAACTTGTAGTCACCTTCAGCCTTAATTCCTAAATCAGTTACTGGTTTTTTACCTTCTAAAACATCGTTAGCATTCTTAATGCCATCAAACAAGAAAGCATATTGTGAACCCGTCTTAGGGTTAACTGTTCTTTGCCATGAGTATACAAAGTCCTTAGCCGTTACCTTGTCACCGTTAGACCACTTGGCATCTTTACGTAAATCAAAAGTGTAAGTTAAACCATCCTTAGAAACGCTAGTCTTAGTAGCAATTCCTGGGGTGATTTTGCTATCTTTACCGATACGGTAAAGACCTTCCATCGTGTTGTTTAAAGTGTTAAATGAAACAACATCTGTAGCGGTTGACAAGTCCATGGTTGGTAGTTCTGCCGTTTCATCCCAGTTTAAAACTTGGTTAGAACTTGAAGCAGACTTAGAAGAACCACAAGCAGCTAATAATAATGCAGCTGCAGTTGATACAACCCCAACTTTAGCAAGTTTTGAAATCTTCATATATACAACTCCCTTAATTTTTATTCGTAAATTGGATGATTACACCCTTTTTACTTCTTTTCGCTGTATAAATTCTACATTAAATTTTTTGATAATTCAAGGTTTTTTTAAGAAAAACACCCATTTTATTCATAGTTTATTTTCATAAAACTCTATTTCTTTCTTTATAAATGTTAAGATATCTATCACTTTTTCCTTATCTAGACAGGTTCTAATTCGCCCCCTTAAGCAAATACTGCTATAATAAAAGAAAAGCTTAAATAGAAAGAAGGAACATTATGCCGCAAGATATAACTCGCGTCGTCATTGCTGGAATTGATAATGAGATTGAAAATTTCAGCTACACCATGCAAGAACTTAAAGCTTTAGCCCAAGCCAACTATATGAAAGTTGTCATGGAAATCTCCCAAAAGCTTCCTAAGCCCGTCAGTGGAACTTACTTTGGAACGGGAAAAGCCGAAGAGATTAAAAATGCGGCCCTGGCTAGCGAAGCGGAGACCGTCATTGTGAACGACGAATTAACCCCCACTCAAATCCGCAACTTAGAAAAATTAACAGACTTAACGGTCATTGACCGAACCGCCTTAATTTTGCAAATTTTTGCTTCTCGCGCCCGCACCAAAGAAGCTAAACTTCAAGTCCAAATTGCTCAGCTTCAGTACCAACTTCCTCGCTTGCACACCAGTTCTGCTACCAAGTTGGACCAACAAAGTGCCGGGGGTGGTTACAGTAACCGGGGGGCTGGGGAAACCAAATTAGAATTAAACCGCCGGGTAATTGAAAAACGTATCAGTCACCTCAAAGCTCAATTAAAAGACATTGACAAAGACCACCAAATCCAAAGAAAACAAAGAGATTCTTCTGGTATCAAGACCGTCGCCTTAGTTGGCTACACCAATGCTGGTAAATCAACTACTATGAATGGTTTATTACGCCTAACGGGACAGGAAGATGATAAGCAAGTTTTCGAAAAAGATATGCTTTTCGCAACTTTAGATACTTCAGTACGTAAAATCCACTTCAAGGACAATAAAGAAATTCTTTTATCTGACACAGTAGGTTTCGTTTCTAAACTTCCCCACCAACTAGTCAAGTCCTTCCGTTCCACCTTAGCCGAAGCTGCTCAAGCTGATCTCTTAATCCAAGTCATCGACGGTAGTGACGAAAATGCACGTGATATGATTGCGACCACTGAAGAAACGCTAAAAGAAATTGGCGTTACAGAGATTCCCATGATTTACGCCTATAATAAGGCTGATTTAGCAGGACAATCTTATCCACTTTTAGCCGGAGATAGTTTCACTTATAGCGCGCGTGACCAAGCCAGCTTAGAGGCTTTAATTGACCTCATTAAAAAGGAAGTTTTTGCCGACTACGAAACCCATACCTACCTAATTCCTTTTGACCAAGGACGCTATGTAGAAGCTCTCAATCAAAATGCTGAAATTCTCGCTACCGAGTACTTACCAGAAGGTACCCAAATCACCGCCAATCTAGCTCAAGATTTGGCCGGCAAACTCCAAAACTTCCTCGTTCAAGCTTAACTAAAAAAAGTCCGCTTCAACATAGCGGGCTTTTTAGTTGCAATGAAAAAGTCTTGCTGTGAACGCAACAAGACTCCTATATTATTTTTATCGCCGCCGACGTAATTCACGGTCTGCTCTTTGAAGAACTTTTTCCACACGGCTTTCTTCTGATTTAAACTCTGCAGCCACCTGGGTTTCAGCTTCTTTAACTACCCCGTGTACACCTCTTTGTCGGTATGCCACTCGACTTTCCAAAGCAAAGGGTGCCTCTTTTTCAACACTCGAAGTCCGTCCCGCAACACGGTATGGTCCTCCCGTTAAGAGCACTGTCGCCAGGTAAAGATGGTAACGTTCCATGGCTTCACTGGCGGGCATTAGGCCAACAGTTTCGACCGTCCCCAAATCTCTTCTTTGCATTTGGTTAAGCCCACCCCAAATTTTTAACTGGCCTTGATTATCTTGAGCCAGTTCAAAATACGGTAAAGCTAACGGAGCACCCATCGCCAAGGGCTTATCACCATTTTTAGCTTGCGTAAATAGTTGTCGTTCCCCTAAGCCACCATAATCTAATTGGAGATAGTCAACCGCCAATAAATCTTCAACCACATGAGCTAAGTTACTTTTTTGAGTCTCAGAAAAGGTAATTTCTGCTGGCAAAAAGTCAGTATCTTGAAAAATGCCATTGGTCTGCACAAAACCAGCCTGAGCATTATTTGGCTTCGGTGCATCAGTCAAAGGATCCTTAGCTTCCAAGTGGAAAGTCTTTTCAATCCATGGCGACACGTCAAACTGGGATTTTTTGTCTTCTGTAAAGTAATATAAGATGTTAAGGTATGCAAAGTAAGCAATTACTAAGAAGGCCAAGATAAATAATAACCCTCGCCCCCAGTAACCATTAACAAAGAAACGGTAGGATACATACAAAAGATAGAAATCTCCCACACTTGCCATGGCCGTGTAAATACGGTTTTTTATTTTAACGTTTAGATTAATATAGGATAAGTAACTATTTATCATACTTAAAAGACTAACCATTTAATTCACCTCTATTCTGCTGTAGCATCCGTCGTGGTACCTGCATCTGTACCACCTGTCGTAGTTGTTCCGTTTGTTGGCGTATTAGTTGTAGTATCCGTCGCACTTGAGCCCGTATCAGGTGTAGCTACACTACTACTTGCTGCTCCAGCATTATTACCTGTAGTTGTAGCATCATTTGTCGTACCACCTGTCGTAGTTTTGGTGGTAGTTGAAGTATCATCGTCCCGAGTTGAACTTGAACTTGAATTTGTCTCATCACTGGAACTACTTTTGCTAGAGCGATCCTTCGCGTCCACGCTAGAACTATCTTTCAAAGATGAGGAGATACTGGATACACTTTCAACAGATGAGCTAACCTCACTTTCCACCTTAGCCCCTTCTGAAGTGTGGGTTACTTTGTTAACCGCTACGTTAGTTGCGCCAAGGGCTAAAACTGCTGACATAATCGCAAACGGTGTGACAAAAGGTGCGGTTCTTTTTACCATTTTCCTTCCTTCTTTCTCTCAATTCAATCTCTGCTCTCCATTTTACACTATTTTGACCTGATTAATTGCGAATTTTTGGGTTCCTTTATGTTAAGAATTCATTAACCTTTTTTGAGCCGCACATTGGGCACACAAACCCAGCATTTCAAACCGGTGACTTTGAATTTCACAACCTGGTAATTGCTCTAAAAATTCTTTACTAGGACAAAAGTCAATTTCTTGCACCTGACCACATTGCTGACAAATAAAGTGATGATGGTGAATATTACCAAAATCGCATTGATACTTAACGCCTTGACCATTTTTTTGTGCTTGCGTCTCAACAATACCAATTTCCTCAAATTCTTTGATATTACGATAAATAGTATTATGACTCAACCCCGGATACTGCTGACGCATCCAATCATCAACTGCCGTAATTTCCACATAGCGATGACGACAGTGGGTGTAAAGATATTCCAATAAACTTTTTCTTTGCTTGGTAACTTTGAGTTTATGTGACTTCAATAAATATAACGCTTCATCTAGCATAGTTCCCTCCAAATAATAATCGTTACGTTTTATCTTTACTAAATTTTAGCATTTTTCCTCTAACTTGTCATTATTTCCCAAAACTTAAATATAATTTGCTTGATTTTTCACAAAGTAAGCGTTACAATATGCTATGTAAACGTTATCTGAAAACATTTACAGATATAATTAAGAAAGAAGGCTGATTATGATGCTTAATAACAACTTACCATACCATGTTGCGCTAGATACCCAGGCACAAGAGTTTCTCGTTTGGGAAAATGATACTCCTGAACAAATCGGCCGCGGTATTACCATCCAAGATGCTATTGAAGCGCTCCAAATGGGAAAATAAATTTAAATACTAAATTTTGCGACTAACATTCCAGTGAATCTGTTATCAGGTTCACTTTTTTGTTTTACTTCATGAAAATTCAATGTATAATTAATCTATTATTTTAGTTAGGAGAAATTTATGGGGATTAAAGAAAAAATCTTTCGTAAAGAAAGTGTGGCCTCCTATATTGGCCAAGATAAGAAATTACTTAAAATTTTGACTGCCAAAGACTTAATCGGAATGGGAATAGGTTCCGTTATCGGCTCAGGGATTTTCATCTTACCAGGAACCGTCGCCGCCATGCATAGTGGTCCTGCTATTATTCTTTCTTTTGTGGTCGCAGCTCTTGTTTGTTCCTTTGCAGCCATGTGTTATGCGGAATTTTCCTCCGCTCTTCCTGTGGCTGGTTCTGCTTATTCTTTTGGTAACATTGTCTTTGGAGAAGGAATTGGCTGGTTTTTAGGCTGGTCACTAATTGCCGAATATATGCTAGCCGTTGCCACGGTTTCTACTTCTTGGGCCGCTTACTTCAATTCTTTTATTGAAGGGTTTGGCTTCAAGATACCCACAGCTCTTGCCGGACATTTTGATCCTAGCCACGGTACCTACATTAATATTGTCGCGGTTTTAATTATCCTCTCCTTGGGAATTTTACTCCACCGCGGAGCCCACACTTCCATGGCATTCAACAATGTTATGGTGGTCGTAAAAATTGCTATTATCGTTTTATTCTTATTAGTAGGTGCCTTTTACGTTAAGCCAGCCAACTGGACACCTTTCTTACCATTTGGTTATAGTGGTGTTTTTACTGGAGCTTCCTTAGTCTTCTTTGCATTCCTAGGTTTTGACGTGGTATCGGCCGCAGCTGCCGAAGTTAAAGACCCTGGTAAAAACATGCCGAAAGGAATTATTGGTACTTTAGTTATTTGTACCGCCCTATATATTTTGGTAGCTCTAGTCCTAACCGGAATGGTATCTTACACCAAGTTAAACGTTGATGACCCTGTGGCTTTTGCCCTCCGCATGGTTAACCAAAACTGGATGGCTGGTATTCTTTCTATTGGAGCTTTAGCTGGGATGTTCACCATGATGATTACCATGACTTACTCTTCATCACGGTTAATTTACTCCATTAGTCGCGATGGTCTTTTACCTCACTACTTCAGCAAAGTTAATCAAACGACCCACAACCCTGATCGTAGTATGTGGTTGGTAATTATTATCATTGCTATTATGGGAGGTACCTTCTCTATGACACAGTTAGCCTCCTTGGTTAATATCGGGACACTCTTCGCTTTTGCTTGTGTTTCCTTAGGTGTAATTCCTTTGCGAAAACATCCTGAACTTAAGCAACACGATGGCTACCGGGTTCCATTTTATCCGGTCTTACCCGTAATTTCCTTCCTCTTATGCTGCTTCATGTTATCCCAACTTTCTGTTGAAACTTGGATTGCTGCAGTTATCTGGTTTGCCTTAGGGATTACCATTTACTTCACCTACGGGATTCATCACAGCCGACTCTCACAAAAATAATCAGACCAAAAAAGGACTTTCAAACGAAAGTCCTTTTTCCTATGCCATCAAGTCCGCTTTGCGTTTGCGACGAATGGCACTCTTCAGCATAAAGGGAGCAATCACCGTTGTTAAGATAATCACCACAATTACACCTGAGTAATATTTTTCTGATAATAAGTGGGCATTGTAACCGATTTGGGCAATAATCAAGGCCATTTCTCCTCGGGAAACCATCCCCGCCCCGATAATATCAGCTGATTTGAAATCCATTCCTAAAATCTTAGCCCCAAAACCACAACCAATCCATTTGGTTAGTAAGGCTAAAATAGTCAACGGAATAATAAAGACTAAGTCGCCTAAGAAACCATCAAAGGTCATATTTAAACCAATACTTACAAAGAAGACTGGAATGAAAACTGCATAACCAATTGGTTCGATATTTTCATCAACTTCCCGCTTGGCTGAGGTTTGTGCTACGGCTACCCCCGCAAAAAAAGAGCCTACCACACCAGACAAACCTACTTCTTCCGCTAACCAGGCCATCCCTAAGCAGATAAAGACCGACATCAAAATTACAGAAGCGGGAATTGTTAGACGTGACGCAAATTTAATGAGCCAAGGAGCAATCCACTTAAAGAGCAGGTAAATGCCAACAAAGTAAATAACTTGTAGAATCAAACTCAAGCCAATGTTTGACGAAGTATGGCCCCCGCCACTAGCTGCAACATCACTAAAAATACTTACCAAAACACTTAAAATTAAAACAGCTAAAATATCATCAATGACAGCGGCCCCTAAAATCGTCGTTCCTTCTTTGGAATCTAAAAAGTGCAATTCCTTCAAAACTTCAACCGAAATGGAAACGGAAGTGGCTGCAAAAGTCACCCCTAAGAAAATCGCTTCTTCATTATTGAAGTTAAAAATCAAACCAAAGAGATAAACCAAAATAATTGGCATTAAGACCCCCATTACCGCCACTGACGTTGCTGGTTTAAGGTATTTCTTTAGTAACGCTAAATCACTTTCCAAGCCTGCCATGAACATTAAGATAATTACCCCAATATTGGCAAAAATCTCGATAAATTCATCACCTTTAACCCAACCCAAAACAGCTGGTCCCAAGATAATCCCACATAATAACTGGCCTACCACAGCAGGGAGGTTAAACCTTCTAAAAAAATGCCCTGCTAAGGCCGTAGAAATTAAAATTAAACATAAAGTTCCTAAGTACTCCATATCTCCATCCTTTCTTAAATCTAATTTAATCTAATCAGCTCAATTTTAATTATACCGAAAAAATTTCCCTTTTCTCAAGTATTTAGCCTTTTTCTTGAAAAATAGTTAAATAATTTCAAACTAAATTCTACAAAAAAACTCAAGTTTCATAGAACTTGAGTTTTCTTTTAGCAGTATTATTCTGTTTTTTCAACTCCACGAACATAGCCAACTTTTGGTCGCATAACCATCATTGCTAGATAAGTTAAAACCAAACAGAGGATAATCACAAAAATCTGTACACCATAACTAATCAACATTTGGTTAGCACCCAAGCCACCGGTCAAGGATTCACGGAAGCCATAAATTGAGTAAGTCATTGGTAAGTACGGATTAATCGCTTGGAAGAAACCATTTAAACCTTTCGTTACTTGGATTGGGAAGGAACCACCGGCCCCACCTAATTGTAGGACTAAGATAATCATCCCCAAGAAACGACCTGGATTGTCCAAGGCCACCGACAAGAACATAATCAAGTACATCATCGCCAAAGAGAAGAGCCAAGCGTTAAAGAAAGTAGCCCAGAAGTAGTCAGGCTTTAAGCCAGCTAAGTACATAAGTCCAATTTCAACAACGGCATTTCCGGTCGCTACAAGTGCTCCAATTGACGTTTTGGCTAAGAACCATTCACCCGGAGTTTCATCTTCAAAGTCAATCCGTTTCAATGGGTAAACTAAATTAAAGACCAAAGCTCCGACATACAAGGCGACGGATAACATGTAAGGTGCCAAAGCGTGACCATAGTTTGGAACATAACTGTAATTTTTATGTTTCAAATTAGAAGGTGCGGCAAACATAGATGCATTTTCATCATTCATATTGATTTGGTCAATCTTTTTAACCCCACCAGCTAAGGCTGTAGATAGTTGAAGATTACCGGCACCAATTTTACCAGCACCAGCAGTTAAGGCCGGACTATTAGCTACTAATTGGTTTGTCCCGTTAGCTAATTGACCAATACCGCTAGATAAGGTTGGAACTTTACTATTTAAGGTACCTAAACCAGAAGCCAATTGACCGGCCCCTGCATTCAAGGCCCCACTATTAGCCGCAAGTTGTCCGGTTCCATTAGCTAACTGGTTAACCCCTGCGGTTAACGTTGGAATTTGACCATTTAAGACCCAAAGACCGTTAGAGAGTTGACTAGCTCCACTTGTTAAAGCCCCACTATTAGCGGCTAATTGGCTAGTTCCTTGAGCTAATGCATCAGCTCCCGAAGTTAACTTCGAATTATTTTGGGTTAAGGTCCCTGTCCCCGCATAAGCCATAGCAACCCCATCAGTATAACTCTTTACACCATTTTGAAGAGTAGTTGCACCGGCTAATAACTTAGCAATCCCTGCTTGTAGGTTTTGTAATTGAGCCGGATTTACACTATCTAATTGATTAGCAGCTGCAGTAAGTTGTTGAGAAAGCGCATCTAATTTCCCACTTATACCACTCGCATCTGTACTTGTTGGTACACTCATATTCGCCAAGGCACTAGTTATACCTTGGGACTTTTGAACATCTCCTAAGGCAGCTTGTAGGTTTTGTTTATCAGCATCTGATAAACTACTGTTCCCCATTACTGCTTGAATTTTACTCTGAGCATCACCATTTAATTGGCTAGCATTGTTAGCTTGCGCTTTTAGTTGTGCTAAACTTCCTTGTAAATTCTGACTAGTCTGTAAACCTGCTTTTAATGCAGAAACTTGACTGGCCGCTGCCGTTAAACCTTGTTTTAATTTAGGCAAATTAGCTGCAAGTCCGGAAAAACTTTGAACTCCACTATTAACTTGACTCAAACCCGCCACCAATTCTTGAGAACCGGTATTTAATTGCGCTGAATTATCATCTAATTTTGCCAAGCCAGCATTAACTTGCTTGACACCATTAGTATAATTGCCAATTCCTGATCTTAAAGTACCAACACCTTCATTAACCTGGTTAACCCCGCTGGTATAAGTGTTAAGACCACTTGTTAAACTTTGAGAACCATTAGCTAATTGACCCACACCAGCAGCTAAAGCGGGCGTCTTTTGGGCTAATTGTCCCACCCCGGCATTGACTTGGTTGACACCGTTAGTGTAAGTACCAATTCCAGAAGCTAAGGTGTTAGCTCCGGTTGCCAAGGCATTAACCCCTGAAGCCAATGGTAAGACACCGGCTTGGAGGGTCATGACCCCATCATTGACCTGGCTGACCCCAGCTGTGTATGTGTTGATTCCATCAGTTAAAACCTTGGAGCCATCAGCTAGCTTAGCCGAGCCACTGGCTGCAGTTTTGAAACCTTTCTTCATGCCTTTAACCGCATCAAACATGGTATCCGCATAAGCCGTTGATACCGTTTGACGAATTTGCGTGTTAAGTTGCTTAGCCGCTGCTTCTGACATTACTGCCCCAATGTAGTTCAAGGAATCATTGGTCGTATAAGTCAAATCCATCTTTTTAGGATGGGTATTTAAAACGGTGGTAGCATTCTTAGAAAAGTTCTTGGGAATGGTAATTACCATGTAATACTTTTTGTGACTTAAGCCATAGTCAGCCTTTTCTTTGGTCACAAAGTGCCACCCCATTTGATCATTTTTCTTCAATTTCTTAACTAGCTGTTGACCAACAGCAAACTCTTTACCTCGATAGGTAACGGCTTGGTCCTGATTAACAACTGCAACTGGTAAGGAACCCGTAGAGGCGTATGGATCCCAAACTGACTTTAAGAAGAAGAAGGAGTATAAAAATGGAATAATCATAATAGCGGTCACGGTTGCCAACAAAAGTTTGTGGTTTTTAATGACGCTAAACTCCTTACGAATCGCTCTCAAAGTAAGTCCCCCTTTCAATTCTACTTTCTTTGTTCAATTAAAAATTTTAATCCTTATCATCAAAAAAAGTAAGCTATAAAATGAGATTAGTGTCGCATTTTCGAGTTTTTACTCAAAAAGACCTGCCGATAATCAAAATCGACAGGTCACTTTTTTTATTCAGCTAATTTGGTATTACGGTAGAAGACCACCGTCCCATATGGAGAGATTTGGAAGTCTTTTACCCTATCATTTAAGAGGTAGGCCATCGCTCCTTGATAAACAGGGGCAGTAAAGGCATCGTCTTTTAATAAGAGCTTTTCAGACTTGATTAAAGCATCCCAACGCTTATTGTTATCCGTAGCGTAAGTCGTAGAGGCTTGATTCAACAAATCCCAGAATTCTTGGTTCTTGTAGTCGTCATCGAAGTGGTATTGTCCCCCATCAGATAAGAAGTTAATAGGGTCAGCAAAGTCTGGTTGCCAAGTTCCATAAACGACATCAAAATCATAGTTAGTAGTTGAGTTCAAACGTGACTTCAATGGAATGGAACGAACCTTCACTGTCAAACCAGCTAAGTTTTCTTCCAATTGACTTTGGAGGTACTCACCAACTCGCTTAGATTCACTCGTATCGGAAGTCAAGATTTCGATAGTGATTTGATCCTTACCCAATTCTTTCTTGGCTTCGGCCCATTCCTTCTTCGCATTCTTAAGGTTATAAGTCAACATATCCCCAGCATCTTTGCGGTAGTCGTGACCTGTACTTGCATTAAAAGCAAAATCTTGCGGTACAATCCCGTTTAATGGTTGCCCTGCGTAAAGCACTTTTTTCACTAATAATTCCTTATTAAAGGCTTGGGCTAAGGCTTTACGAACGTGGACATTACCAGTAGTTTCTCTTTGAGTGTTAAAACTCATATAACCAATCAAAGGAATTGCACGCGTGTGGTAACCCTTAGTAGACTTGTATTGGTGGATATATTCATTAGAAAGCGCCGTGTAGTCCAACTTATTTGTTTGGAAAAGCTTAGCTGCCGTTGAAGTATCTTTAACTACTTGAACGTTAACCTTCTTTAAAGCCACGTCTTTTTTAGCATAGTAATTCTTGTTCTTGACATAAGACCACTTAAGGTTTGTCCCAGTCCAACCATCAATTACAAACGGACCGTTATAGACTGCTTTCTTAGCTGAAGTCCCATATTCCTTACCATATTTTTCGGCTACTTTTTGGTCTTGAGGCGCAAATGGGGCCCCCGCTAAAAGTTCTGGTAAGTAAGAAATTGGCGATTCTAAAGTAACTTCCAATTTGTACTTGCCTAAAGCTTTAACTCCTAAACTATTGACGTCGGCTCCTTCTTTAGCAATTTGCTTCCCATTTTTGATAGGTTCAAACCGTTGGGAATTAGGCGAAGCGGTCTTTTGGTCAACTGTTTTACGCCAAGCGTAAACATAGTCATTGGCTATAACAGGATCACCATTAGACCATTTAGCATCTTTGCGTAAATAAAAAGTGTATGTTAACTTATCTTTTGAAATTGTAACCTTTTTAGCCCCCGCTAAGACAGGCTTGTTATTTTTATCAAAACGGTAAAGTCCTTCATAGGCATTTTGCAAGGCTTCCAAACTAGTTGTATCGGAATAGCGACTTGGATCCAAAGTCGCCATTTCAGCCGTAACTGCCGTAGTAAGTGTTTCGTTTTTTGCTTGGCTTGTTGCTTGATTCGTTTTGCCACAAGCAGCTAATAGCACTGCCGTCGCAAGAAGTGGTAACGCGAGATATTTCTTTTTCATGACTACGTCCCTTTCTTTTTACATTTACTTCTTTATTGTAAGTTATTTTCTCTAAAAATGCACCTATTTTCACTCCAAAATCTAATTTTTTCCGCTATACTAAAGGTAAATACTTTTTGAAGGTGGGAAATTACATGCATTATCATCAATTCGCACATAGCCAAGTCTCATATCCCCAAGCAGTTAAAGAACTGCAAACTCTAGGATTTTTGACGGAGATTGATTTAGAAAATACGACGCCCAACAGCCTTTGGCTTAACCTAGTCGCAATGACTTTTTGTCAAGCTAAAACACCCCTTGCCAAGCAAGCCTACCTGGCTAACCTCTTAGCGCGCCCCAACCAAACTCTTCTAGAGTTTGCGGCTAACAATACCCTCGAGACAGAGGCCTTTTATGCAGTGGCCTTACAATTACTCGGCTTCGAAGTTGGTGTTGACTTTGAGGTTGCCGAAAGTTTAAAGTTCATGGAAACAGTTGGCCTCAAAAGTCACAACCAGGTACAAACTGTGGAAGAGTTACTTCTAGCTTGGTATGACTTGCTTGAATTACCACGCAAAAATGGCCAAAGTTTCTTGGATTACTTGGCTACCCAGGGATTCTTTTTACCAATGTATAACCTGCCCGCCAAGGAAAAGCCACAATTTTACAATGGTAAATCCTTACCGATTTTTGATACAAGTCAGCTAATCTATGAAGTTGTCTACGTGGAAAGCGACCTCGACACTGATTACGATGGTCGTCGCGACTTACTTCAAGTCCAAATTATCCGCCCCAAAGACACCGAAGCTGGCTTGAGGGTGCCAGCAGTCTTCACCGCCAGCCCCTACAATCGTGGGACTAACCCTGAATTGGGCCAAAAACTCACCCATAATGTTGATGTACCTTTAATAAGAAAGGAACCTAACCAAGTTAGCTATCAAGATATTCACGCTCCCCACCAGTTACCCCCTGCTCCAGAAGGACGGCTTTTAAACGGTCATAGTAAGGAAGCTATTGAAAGTTTTGACCATTCCTTTACTTATAGTCTTAATAACTACCTACTTGCTCGAGGCTTTGCAGTGGTATATGCTGCGGGAATTGGGACTCGTGGCTCGGAAGGGTTACGGACTTGCGGTTCTGTCGCGGAAACCGCCTCCACAACTGCCATTATTGAATGGCTCAATGGCAAACGTCCAGCCTTTACCGACCGAACCTCCAATCGCGCCATTAATGCCTGGTGGTGTAATGGTGCCGTTGCTATGACGGGTAAATCTTACCTCGGAACCTTGGCTAACGCAGCAGCTACCACCGGAGTTGAGGGCCTGAAGACTATCATCGCCGAAGCCGCCATTTCTTCTTGGTATGACTACTACCGCGATGGGGGCTTAGTTGTCGCTCCAGGTGGTTTTCCCGGTGAAGATGCCGATGTTTTAGCCGGTGAATGTCTTTCGCGGATGAAAGATGCCGGTGATTTCCTTAATGTTCAAAGTCAAGCTGAACAAACCTTAGCTACCATCAAAGTTCAGCAAGACCGCCAAAGTGGAAACTACAATCAATTCTGGGACGCCCGTAACTACCTCAATGACAGTGCCCAAGTTAAGTGTGACGTCATGTTAGTTCATGGTCTCAATGACTGGAATGTTAAACCTCGTAACGTCTACAATTTCTACAAGGCTTTAAGTAAATTGCCCATCGCCACCAAACTTGTCTTACACCAAGGACAACATATCTATATCAATAACTTCCGCTCGCTTGACTTTAACCAAATGGTCAACCTCTGGCTTTCTAATCACCTTTACGACTGCCAAAACGATGCAGTCGCTACCTTACCTAATGTTGTGGTCCAAGATAATGTCCAAGCTGAAAAATGGCACGCTTTAGAGGCTTGGGAGGCGGATAGCAATCTAGAAGTCTTTAATTTCAACCCCAAACACCTAACTAATGCTAAATCTCAGGGGGGACAAGTTAGTTTCAAAGACCAATTGCCACCAGCCGACTTTGACCACTACAAACAAGATTGGACAGCTTGGAAGACTGATTTGGTTAAAGAAGAAAGTCCCCTAACTCATAACCGCTTGCTCTTCGCTACAGACATACTTAAAGAAGACCTCACCCTTCAAGGGGCACCACGCTTAAAACTTAAAATTAAGTCTAACCAAAACGTAGGAATGGTTTCTGCCATGTTAGTTGACCTGGGCAAGGCCAAGCGTCTCGGTGAGGTTCCAACCGTCCTAGATCGTCAAAGTCTCGGCCTTGGTTATCACTGGCACACCGAAGATTTAGTCGAATTCACCCTTGCTCAAGAAAGTGACTTCAAGCTAATCTCTAAAGGACACCGTAATCTCCAAAATCGTACTAGCCTCTGGCAAAATGATGAACTCGAAGCTGATACCTTCTATCAGGTAAACTTTGACTTACAGCCCAGCTTCTACACCATCCCAGCAGGCCGGAAATTAGGGCTAATTATCTATGCTACCGACATGGAAATGACCGTCCGCGGGAATCAAGACCTTACCTACACACTTCAACTTGAGGACTGTCAACTTCAATTTTTAAAGCATAATTAACACTAGTAAACCGTCAGAAATTAACGCTTTGATGTCGTAATTTCTGGCGGTTTTTATTGCAACTATTTTTATCAGAAAATCTAACTCTCTGCTAGGCTCTTATTTGCCAAGCAACCAATCAACAACATTAACTACCATAATACCGTCAATCTGAGTAATGTCGTAGTATTTTTTTGAGTAAGTCAACTAGAGGCTGGGAAAAAATAGCAGCTTTTTATTTTTCTTTCATTTAAATTGTCTATTGTGGTTGAATTGAAAAATTTTTGCAGATTTTGCACAAGCAAAACTATTCCAATTTCAGTAGTGGACTTCCTAACCCCAATCTGCTATTATCTTTTTTCTACTGTTTTCGCTGTGGACGTCCCTTACCGGAAAGCAGAGCCTTTGCTTGATCCACCTCCGGTAACTTAAAGTTGACTGGTACAATTTCTGTTATCTTTTCCATTAAAAAATCCCTCCGTAATACTGATTTTCTTCCAGTATACAGAGAGATTGCCTGATAGTTAATACGGGGGTGTTACAGGGTGCTTACTCACCTTTTTTCATCATTATCCCCTTAGTAGAAAAAGGCGACACATAACAGCGTCGCCTTTCATAATTATTTAGCAGCTTCTTCCATTGCGAGTAAGAGACAACCAGTGATGCCTGCATCATCACCTAATTCTACGTGCACAATGTAGTCATCCAAGTCTGGTGTCGCTACATAATCTTTCATTTGTTCCTTGAATGATTCACGAATCATTGGGAAAAGTTGTTCTTGCTTAGAAACCCCACCACCGAAAACAATTTTTTCAGGTGACAAGATTAAAGTGTAATCCATACATGCTTGCGCTAAGTAGTAGGCTTCAATTTCCCAGTCCTTAGCGTCTTTAGGAATATCATAAGCTTTCACTCCACCCGCACGTTCTTCCACAGCTGGTCCACAGGTTAATCCCTCGAGACAGTCCTTGTGGTAAATGCAGTAGCCTTCGTACTTGTCTTCTGGGTGACGACGCATTGTGATGTGACCCATTTCAGGGTGACCGAAACCTTCAAGTACTTTACCGTTAACCACGGCACCGCCCCCCATACCAGTTCCGACTGTTAAGTAGAGACATGATTGGCAACCCTTAGCAGCACCGCGCTTTAATTCACCGTAAGCCGCTACGTTCACATCAGTTGTCCAAACATAAGGTACATCATAGTGCGCCTTCATATCGTCTAAGAAGTTATAGTTAGCCCAGCCCTTCTTAGGAGTGGTTGTTACATAGCCATAAGTTGCGGAGTTTTTGTTAACGTCAATGGGACCAAAAGACCCAATGGCAATGGCTTCCACTGTATACTTGTCGAAGAATTCAAAGACCTGCGCCATGGTTTCAGCGGGAACTGTGGTTGGAATTTGGACTCTTTCTACAATGTTTAAGTCGGCATCACTCACCGCACAAACAAACTTAGTTCCCCCAGCTTCAATTGCACCGTATAATTTTGTCATAATTAAATTTCCCTTCTGTCATTTTATCATTACCCTTATTTTAGCTTAAAATCGTTTTCAATAAAAGCCCTTTCTGAAATTTCTGTTAAACGATTGACAGAAAAAATGAGCTCCTTACCCTCACATCTGGTAGCATCATTTAGATGATGCAAAAAAGACTAACTTTCACGTTAGTCCCCTGCTTTGTCAGGTAATCAGCCTAACTTTATAGGTTTTTCTTCTTATTATTCATTATCTAAAGATAAGAAAACTTTTCAAGCTTGTTCACGCTTCTTAATCCAAGGTAAAATCAAACCCAAACCAGTTAAAATAATGGGTGTCAAAATGTTGAGTGCCAGAGTGAATGGGTCCGGTGAATAAATACCTAATAAGCAACAAGCCGCTGTGATCGCAAAGCACCAACCACCAACGATAACGGCAAGCGTTTTATTTTTGATAAAAACGTAAACGGATTTGAAATGCTTTTCACCTCCGCGTAAAGCAATATAGGCAGCAAAGACCCACAGGTAACGTAGTGGCATCGTAGTAGCATTTAACTTCACCAATTGAGCCATAACTGTCGTAGCTCCTGGCACAACAGATTGAATTAAAATGATGGCTCCAGAAAGAATACCCACCATCCAAATTCCGTTAGTATAAGCACCATACTTATTTTGTTTCAATAACTTACTTGGAATATAGTTTTTGGCTTCCCTACTTCCCAAAAGCATCCGCAAAGGTGCATCAATACTTAAGACTAATGTTGAGAATTGTCCGATAACATTCGTCCAAGCATAAATCACCATCAAAGTGTTTCCTATATGGTAATAAGCTCCTAGTTTTTGGAAGGCCCAGTAAGCACCATTAGAAACATAATCATTGAAATGTGCATTGACATCTCGGACATCGAACATCATTCCCATAGCAACGGTGCCTAAAATAGCACAAACCATTACCATAATCGCTAATGCAAACATTCCTTTAGGAAAGTCCTTGGATGAATTTTGCATCTTATTAACATAGGGCGAAATTTTTTCACATCCCCCCACTGCAAAGACCAAAATAGACAGAGAAGTAAAGTAGTTGATATTAAAAGTTGGGATTAACTTTTTGAAACTTAAATCTAAAGGTAACATTCCATGTGGATTAATCGCAGGTGCTGCTATCATCATCAAAATGTATAAAAGTGACATAATAAACATCGTTGAGCCTGCAATAGTTGCTAAAGTTTTTAGAACACTTAAACCGCGACTAGCCAACCAACAGAAAAAAACAAAAATCACAAACGTAATTAATTGAATCATCATCGTGTTAGCATGGTCAAATTCCGTAATATCTTGAAAAATTGCCCAAGCTAAAGCCCGAAGTCCACCAGTACCTTTACTCGAAATATAGGCCACGTGACAAGCCCAATAAGTCCAGCCAGCATAATAAGCAATTTGGGGTCCCATTGTGGCATTAACCCATGAAGATACCCCACCTTCTGATTCTTTAAAAACTGAACCTAGTTCCCCTACCATTAAAGCATAAGGAACAAAGTATAAAATAAACATCAGGACCCAGGAGAAAATCACCTTAACTCCACCAAAATAAATGTAACCATTAACGACATTACCAAAGCCCCAGACTGTAGAGAAGGCCATCAAGGCTAAAGTCCACCAGGCCATCTTTTTGGCTGTTTTTTCTTGTGTGTCCATTATACCCATCCCCTTAAAAAATAAAATTTCTACAATTTTATTTTAAATCTTTTTGCGACTTGTGAAGATTAAGTATAACTAATATTTTATCTAACTATGACTTAATTTTTCTAAGTTATTTGCATCACCATTACTAATAATTAGTTCATCTATAACTTAAATAAAGTCAACTACCCTAAACTTTACTTTTTACCACATCAAAGCTCTTTAATATGCTATCATTATCTAGTAACTTAAATAGAGAATCGCAAAATCGCCGGGTTTTGCCACTATAATCAGTAACGTTGTCGACCAGGCGACCTTAATGGTAGAGACAACTTCCGGAGGAACCTATGCATATTACTACTTCAATTCGCCACGAAGTTAATCACTATGTCATTCGTAATATTATGGCTTCGTTAGGTTTGTCGTTTTATGTCTTGGCTGATTCAATTTTTATCGCTAAGGCTGCTGGGGCTTTGGGCTTAGCCACTCTAAATATCGTCTTACCCATCTTTAACCTCTATGGTGCACTTGGGTTACTTTTGGGTGTGGGGGGCGCTGCTATTTTTTCGATGAATAAAATCACCCATCCCAAAAAAGTGCAAAATCTCTATAGTCAACTTTTTTGGACTTGCTTAGGCTTGGGACTTTTAGTAGCTTTACTCTGTAACCTATTCCCCCAGCCTATTTTAAAAGTGATGGGAGCTACTGCTCAGACCATGGATATGGCGGTAATTTACTTACGTATCGTATCTTTGGGAGCACCATTATTTATGTTAAACTACCTAACTATCAACTTTATACGTAATGATGGTAACCCTCAACTAACTATGATCGCTACCTTATCTGAATCGGTTTTTGTGGTCATAGTTGACTGGATTTTAATTTTTGGCTTAGGGCTCAAGATGGAGGGCGCTGCTTTAGCCACTCTTTTCTCACCTTCAGTCAGTTTGTTAATCTTGAGTCGACATAAAAACTTTGCCCAGCGACAATTACAACTTCACTGGTGCTTACCACAATTCAGTCAGTTCTGGCACGCAGCCAAATTAGGTTTCCCAGCATTTCTTAATGAAATGTCTACGGGAGTTTCGATCTTTGCATTCAACGTCGTGCTCTTAAAACTAGCAGGCAACTACGCAATTTCCGCTTATGGAGTAATTGCTAATATTGCGGTACTCGTCTTGTCCGCCTTTAACGGTGTGGCCCTCGGCGTACAGCCTATTGCTAGTCGCGAATACGGAAAAAAGAATTACCTTGCCACACGTCAGGCTATCACCTATGGGCTTTTCCTAGTCAGTCTTCTTGGTCTCGGTATTTACCTATTCCTCTTCAGTTTCCGTGCTCCAATTATCGCGGTTTTTAACGAGGAAGGACTACCCCAACTCGTTAAATACGCAATGGTCGGACTGCCATTATATTTCACCATGAACTTCTTCACGGGACCTAACCTCTTGATCTCTACTTCACTAGCAGCTACCAATCAAGCGCAAGCAGCCTTTAGTCTTTCAATTTTGCGAGGCTATCTCATCTTGTTACCGATGATTTTTATCGGTTCCAACTTCGGACTTACAGGCGTATGGTTGTCTACTCCACTAACTGAATTGCTGACACTCTTAGTAGCACTTTATCTCTTACGGAAATTATTTATTAGTTTTAAACGAAAGGAATTATTAAACCATGAAAGTTAAACGTATCGAACGTCTTACCATTACTGTTTCAGATTTAAAAGCTGCCCAACGTTTCTATCACGAAGTTTTCGACATGCCAACCATTAGCGAAAGTGATGATAATATAACCTTACGCTGTGGGCATAATGAACTCATCCTCTCACTAGGACAAACTGAAACAAGTCGTGCCAAAAAAACTACTCCAGGATCCGCTGATTTACGCTTAGTGGTGGGTGATAACATGGAAGATATTTTAAATCACCTTAAAAGTTACTTTGTAAACATCCTAGGTGAGCCTGTAATTAAACAAGGTATTGACGGACAAATTTTAGCCGTTAATATTACCGATGATGATGGTAACCTTATTGAAGTTTCCACCTATAGTAATCGCTAAAGCAACATTTTATTTACAGTCTTGTTAAATACATTGACAAGACTATTTTTTATGTATATTTTAATATCAGTGTATAATAGTTCTATTACGATTTTAGAAGATAATTAAAAGGAAACATATATGAAATTAAAAAAGAAACAACGACTTCTTAAAAAATTTAAACATAAGAAATTAGTAGCTTCTAGTGCTATTGCTCTTTCGATGGGAATAGGACTATTTAGCGGTCAAGTTCTGGCTGATGAAACCGTCACGGTTACTTCTGAACAAGAAGATAATAGTTTGACTGGTAACATTACACAAGCCAATACACAAACAACTACAGCTACTACTACGACACAAATCGAGACACCGAAAACAGCTGAAGCCCCTGTACAAACGGCTACTGTAAATACCCCGAAAACTGTAAATACAGTAACAGATACAACTGACATGGCTACAGCTAAAACAGCAACTGCTCCTGTACCGTCAACTGTAATTGATGAAACACAAGATACTACCCCTAGTGTTCCATCAATTACTAAAGTACATAATGAAGATGAAGTTGCCAAAACTAATGCACAAAATCAAAATGTTTCACAAGAAACAAAGCCTGTTATTACGGTTCCCGCAACTACAACTAATACTACAACCACAACGCAAACTAAAGTAGCTGCTACCTCTAATACTGCTACTAACTTTTTCAATTACTTAGGTGAGACAGCACGTCAAGTCGCTAACGATTACAATATTTATGCATCTATGTTACTTGCCCAGGCAGGCCTTGAAAGTGCTTATGGCCAAAGTACTCTCTCTACCCAAGCTCATAACTATTTTGGAATTAAGTACCGTGGAACTGGCAATTATGTTACTATGAACACTTTAGAGTTTTATGGTGGCCAATACCATACTGTCAGTGCAAGATTTCAAAGATATGACTCACTATATGACTCTTTAGCAGGGTATGCGCGATTAATCACTCAAAATTACCCTAACTCCACGCGTGCTGCTGGCTCAGTCGAAGCTGCTGTTAACAATCTCTATCATGGACGTTATGGAGCATACGCTACTGATCCTAGCTATGCGTCAAAAATTATGGGTTTAATCAATACTTATAATCTAAAACAATATGACTATGTCAATCAAAATGTAGGTCATATTGATAGTATCAGTTTAGTTGGTAATACCTTAAAAGTTAGTGGTTGGCACGCAGCTGATAACTCTAAAGCCCAAAACCACGGTTACATCATTGTTTATGATGTAACTTCTAACCACGAGATTACACGTCAAGCTTACAGCCCTACTAGCCGTGGAGATGTATACAAAGTCTACCCTAGAGTCTACAACTCCGGTAACAGTGGCTTTAACGTTACTATCAACCTTGGAAACTACGATCTTACTAACAAAGAAATTAAAGTTATTTCCCGTTTTTCTAACCAATCAAATGGTGAAGGTGCAGTAACTGATTTATGGTCAGATGGTTATATCTTCAAGCAAAGTCTTGGCAATATTGACTCTGCATATATTGATGGTACGGAGCTGAAAGTTTCTGGTTGGCATGCAGCCACGGACGCTGTTAAACATCCATATAACTACATTATCTTATACGATGCTACTGATGGTACAGAACTTAGTCGGAAGAAAGTTACTGCTACTCGTAGACCTGATGTAGAACGAGCTTATCCTAACCTGTACAATGCAGTTAATAGTGGGTTTTCAGTAAGTTTTGACCTAAGTAAACTTAACTTTGTAGCTGGTCATAATTTACAGGTAGTGATGCGTTATGCCGCAAATAGTGATGGTGAAGGCGATAGGATTGATGTTTGGTCTGGTAAATATAACTTTAATGGTAATGAGGCCGTTATTGATACCGCTAAGTTTAAAGGAACTAAACTTCACGTCACAGGTTGGCATGCAGCTGATGCTTCTAGAAACCAACCAAATGCTTTCCTAATCTTATTTGATAAAACTGCCAATCACGAAGTTGCCCGTGTCAAAATCGGGACTTCCAATGCCGTTGCTAGCGCCAAAGCTGTCAATCGTCCTGATGTTGCTAAAGCTAAGAATTACTACAATGATGGACTATCAGGCTTCGATGCTTATTTCGATTTTAGTAAACTTAATTTTGTAGCTGGACACCAATATCAAATCGTTTCTCGCTTCTCTGATGCTACCAATGGAGAAGGAAACAGAACCGATGTTTGGTCTGGAATCTATAATTTCAACGGTAATGAAGCCATCATTGATACTGCAAAAATTGAAGGAACCAAGTTACACTTGGCTGGTTGGCATGCAGCCGATGCTTCTAGAAATCAAGCTAATCCGTACATTATTCTTTACGATAAAACTGCTGGCCGAGAAATTGCACGAATTAAAGTTGGTGATAGGAACAATGTTGCTACATCTAAACTAGTAATGCGTTCTGATGTGCAGAGACTTAAGAACTACTATAATGCTGACAAATCTGGATTTGATGTTGAATTTGACTTAACTAAGTTAAACTTTGTAGCTGGTCATGAATATCAGATTGTGTCACGTTATTCTGATGCTACCAATGGAGAAGGTCATCGAACAGATGTATGGTCAGATGTCTACAAATTTACTGCTAATGCAGGTCATTTAGATACTGTAAAAGCTAACCATCAAAAGAACAGTTTAACAGTTACTGGTTGGCATGCAGCCGATGCTAGCATAAATCAGAAAAACGCCTTCATTATTTTATATGACGCTACTACGGGACATGAAATCTCGCGTCAAACTTATACACCATCGAAAAGAACTGACGTTGCCCGTGTTTACCCTAACATTTACAATGCAGCTAATAGTGGATTTGACCTTACTTTTAAGAATTTGAATCTTAAATCTTTAGCTGGTCATAATCTTCAAGTTGTTGCTCGTTATTCTAACCAGAAAAACGGTGAGGGTTCACGGACAGATTACTGGTCAAGAATCTTTAAACTATAAAACAGAAAAGGCAAGTAACCCTACTTTTATGGATTACTTGCCTTTTATCTATGCCAATTTTTCATCCAAGTATTTTTCCATCGCCGCCTGTGGTTTAAAACCAGTAACTTTTTCCTTAGCTACCCCATCGACAAAAAGTACTTGGGCCGGAATACTCATAATTTTATATTGCTTGGCTAATTCTTGATTTTCTTCAACGTTAACTTTAGCAAAACTAATCTTACCTTGATACTTCTTTTCCAACTCTTCTAAAACTGGATCCATCATTTTACATGGACCACACCAATCCGCCCAAAAATCTACCAAGGTTAAACCTTCCTTAGTAACTTCAGCAATATTATCTTGGTTCGCGACTTTTGCCATCTTAATCCCCTCTCTCATCATTCAAAACAAATTTTTCAATTACTTCGGCGACCCCATTATGATTGTAATCATTGATTGTTACATACTGCGCCTCAGCCTTCACAAAATCACGTCCATTCGCCATACAGACTCCTAAGCCAGCTATGCGAATCATCGACAAATCATTACCATTATCACCTATTGCAATAATTTCTTCTGGTTTAATACCCAAACTCTGCGCTAATTTTAACGTCGCTTGGCCTTTGTCAGCTGTCGTGGAATTGAATTCTACATAACGGTCAGAAGAAAAGGTAATATTTAAATCTGTAAACTTACCCTTCGCTAAGTCACGAAAAGCGATTCTTTCTTCTTCCGTTAAAATTTCTACAATCACTTTGGTAATCGTTTCTGAAGTTAGGAAATCCATTTTATCATCTGCTAACATTTGTGTCCAGTCATCTACCCTACCCGTCAGATAGTCAATATCTGTTTGTGTCTGATTCCAAATATAGAGGTCATTAACGGTATACACGTGGACACAGTAGCCTTGACTTAACCCTAGCTCCAAGAGCGCCTTAGCCACTGAAAAATCCATTCCTGCAGTCAACTTAATCTTCAACCCCTGATTTTCGACCACAACCCCACCATTATAGGAAATCACGTAGCTATCAGCTTTCTGAAGTAAACCTAGTGTCTCTAAATTATCTTGAATAGAGTGAAAACTCCGCCCCGTATTAGGCACAAAATAAACTCCTTTAGCGACCGCTGCCTTGATTGCAGCTACTGTCTTAGCACCGATTTGCCGTTTTTCATTTAATAATGTTTCATCCATGTCACAAGTGATTAATTTATACATGCTAAAACCCCTTACATTCTTTTTCTTACAGAATACGCTAGCTTTTTACCTAATGCAAGCCCTACCATCTAAAATTTAATTCTATTTACTTTGGACTTGTAAACTATTAATGTATTATACTTAAGGTGAGAAAAAATTATGCGAGGTTCGATATGACAAATAAATTGAAAATTGTGACAGATTCCTCGGTGCAACTTACCCAGGAAGAAATTGAAAATTATGATATCACCGTCATCCCTCTTTCCGTAGAAATTAACGGAGAAAATCACGTGGATGGCGAAACTATTACGCGTCAAGAATTAGTTGATGAATTACGTAAAGGTAATATTCCCAAGACCAGTCAACCTGCTATGGGACGGTTCGTTGATACCTTCCAAAAACTCGGGGATGAAGGCTATGACGTTTTAGCAATCATGATGTCTGACGTCTTATCTGGAACTTATCAATCAGCTTGTTCAGCAGCGGAAATGGTTGACACTAACGTCACTGTCATTAACAGTAAATCAACCGACCGTGGACTTGCTTTCCAGGTTCTTGCCGCCGCTAAAGATTTACAGGCTGGTAAAAGTGTTGATGAAATCAAGGCACACTGCCTAGACATCTACTCTCGAACCACAATTGATGTCTACATTGATAATTTAGATTGTCTAGTCGCCGGGGGTCGTGTAAGTAAAATGGCCGGACTTTTAACTAAGTTAATCAACCTAAAGGTCATTGTTCGTTTACGAGATGAAAGCCTAGACGTCTATATGAAAGGACGCAGTAAGAAAACTTTCTTAAAACACGCTAAAGAAGTTGCCGAACTACATCAAGATAACCCACTCGAAGCTTTAAGCCTCTCAAATGTGGGAACTGACCCTGAATTTTTACAAAAGATTAAGGATACTATCTATCCTGATGTAGCAGATGAAAACTATTTAGCCGAACTTACTAGTCCAATTATTATGACACACACCGGTCTTAATGCCGTGGGTGTTATTACCTTAGCAAGTAAGCCAGAACCTGAAAATAATCGTTAATAAATTAGCTAATTTTGAGAAAAATATAAAGGAAAAAGCACTAAAAATCACGTCACATATTAGAACGTTGATTCCTAGTGCTTTTTCATTTTATCTCAGAAAGATTTTCTCCCGTTTTTTCTTGATAGCATCTATATACTTTGTTAAAGTTAATGATATATTTACATATGGAGGATAAATTATTGTGAATAGGGAAATTAAAAAAAGATACAAAATGTTTAGAGGCAATGAAGTGCAACAAAAAAGTTAGACAAAAACAAAATATATTTTAAGCAGCTAAGACATGGGTCCGGTAATCAACCGGACTCATGTTTTTTGTTTTGTTCGAAATTCGGTCGTTATTATACCACTTGATATACTTTCTGAAGAACCATGTGAACTCAGCTATGTCCTTACAGCTCTTGATTTCAGGTAGCGATTCGATTTTGAAAAGGTGGAAGAAACTCTCCATTGGAGCATTATCTAGACAATTTCCCTTGCGGGACATACTTTGGATTAACCCCAATGAATCAATCTTTTCACGATAGTAGTCCAATTGATAGTGCCAACCTTGGTCAGAGTGAATAATAGGATTAACGCCTTCAGGAAGCTTATTTTCAAGTTGTTTTAACGTGTCCGTAATCAGCAATTTATTTGGACTTTGGCTGATAGAAGCAGCTAAAACCTCTTTAGTAGCCTGGTCCAAGATGATTGACATATAGGCCCAAGTAGAATTACCTAAACGTATCTGTGAAACGTCAGTATGAAGGACGGTGTAGGGATTAGTGGCATCAAATGTTTGATTCAGTAGGTTTTGAGCCACCTTACCAATTGTACCTTTGTAAGAAGAATAGTGGTCATTCTTACGTCGATTATACATTGCCGGTTGGACGCCTAATTCGCTCATTAAGCGACGTAAAGTCGCTTCAGCCATATGGTAACCCGCCTCTTGAAGGAGTGGCAGTATACGGCGGTAGCCGTATGTGTAATTTCCCATCCACTTACCTTTTTCCGCTATTTCCTTGATTATTAGCTTGACATCTGCGTACTTATCAATTTTATTGGCAATGCGCTTACGTTCATCGTAGTAAGTTGCGCGCTTTAAGCCAATCATTCTCAGAAGCTCACCAATCCCATACCGTTTATTTTTAGGCAAGCCCTTTTGATCCACCCTGATCTGATCCACAATTACCGTTTTATCTTTGGCTTTGAGGGTCCGAACAGGG